>NZ_JBFTXJ020000016.1 GCF_041379945.2 Aneurinibacillus sp. REN35
CTACAAACAGTTGTACGGGAGGGGTTTGTCTGAAACTGGATAATCAACACCCCTGGGTTTGGAATAAAGTGTGATCAAAACCATCCTAAAAATCCAACTATGACAACAAATAATAATAATCTATTTTGAAAAAAGTTTGATCAAAATGAATATGTTTCTGACATCTTAGTATACAATTTTTATAAAAAAGTTTGATCATTTTATAACATCCTTTTCAACAATCACCCTCAAAAAGAATGATAATACTAAACCGCATTATAACCAGATAAATCCAACCTCTTATTTCACACCATAAAATAAAAAATCCGGATAGTGCATATCCGGATTTTTTATGTCATTAAGATATACAGTCTTGCTCTTCTGGATTATCAAGCACACTAAAGTTTTGCAAATACTTGCGATAGTTCTTAACAAGCTTCTTTTCAAGAACCTTGCGTCCCTCTACTATCTCTATGTTCATATTGTTAATGGTAGGAAACTTGGATGTAATAGATACATTTGTGATTGGTGGAGCAACAACCAACCACTGAATGTTTAAAATGTCCAGTAAGCTGAAAACCCCTTCAACTAATTCTGGTGCTGACATAGTTCCAAACGGATTATCCGTGACAAGGAACAATGGACTATTTTCCTCTACTCGTTGTCTCATTATCATTGCTATAACAATGAAATGTGCAAGCAGTGTTTGTCCTCCACTCTTTGTCGAAGAGGTGATACTCCCCTGGTTAATGGTTTCCCATTCCTTGTATACGGCATGCTTGGCTTCACCTCGGAGTAACCCACCCTCAATACCGGGAATGTGAATCATCAAGCGAGGGAAATCTCCCATTGCCTTTAAAACCAGTTTTGATATATTTACGGTTTTAACAATATCATGCACCGTGAAATTATCAATTTTGTCCTTATATTTATTAACATAGAAATCAATTTCGTTCATACAGAATTCTTTGATTAAGGGCTTAATATCCTCTACCTTCATTGGAAAAGAAAAGTTCCTATTGTACTTTATCAATGGAAAACGTTCCTTTTTCCAGTTTACAATGGTTAATTTCCGTACTAGGTCCTGAAGAATATTGATGACATCAAGTACCCTTCTGGATTGTCGTTCTGCACACAAGTCAACAGCTTTGTCCGCTTTTTCTTTTTGCTCGAGCTCATCTTGAAGGTTATTTTTTGCCCAATCAAGATAATTGTTCAAAGAAACCACAGCATCCTCAAAGCTCATATCCCGAATAGTAGATAAGAAATAGACCAGCTCCTTTTGATAAGTTTCCGGAATACTGGTAAAGGACTCTATTTTTTCCTTTATCTGTGTAATGCGTTTACCCAGCGTTTCTTGATAGCGACGATAATCCGTGGTTACGATATTATATTTGTAGTTCCACTTGGTGAAATATTCCACAGGATTTTCATGAATAGCTACTCTTTCTTCCTCTGATAATACCAGAGCAGGATGAACTGGCAGCCTCAAGTCTTTTAGGAGGCGAGTTGTTTGTTCAATCGCTTCAATGGATGTATGAAGCTTGATAATTTCGTCTCTTGTTTCACTATATTGCCTTTCCAAGAGATTTCGTTCTTTTCGATATTTCTCTTTCGCTGCTTTCCAATCTGGAATCTCTATATATTCAGCACCGAAACGAGGATATTCTTTTTCCATATCATCCCTTTTATCTTCCAAACGCTTTTCTAGCTTTTTGATTTCCTCACGATTGTACTCCATCCTACTCGCGATTCCATCCACCTTTGCTTGCTCTTGGTCCAATTGTTTTTCAGCCTGGGTAACAAGCGTTGTAAGATGCATTTCATCACTCTCCGGGACAGATAATCCATTCCATAAATCCCTATTCAATTCTTGAAGAATATTTTCATGGTCTATCACTTGGTCTTGCAGTGTTTTAACTGTTTGATTCAACTCTGCTAAACGGATGTTTTTATTGCTTATGTTCTTGTCAAGCTCATTGTATTTAATGATATGTTCTCGTGCTTCTTTGGACAATGAATGACGGTAAGAGTGTGAGCGTAAATCCTTTTTTTCATCAAACGTCTGTTGAACGGATACTACTGGCATTTGGATGTCTCCTAACATCCTCCTTAATGTACTGTAGTTATTTCGTACATATCCCATCCAGGCCTCAAAGCTTCCATTGTTGTTCATTTTTTGAATGGTGATTTTCTCTTTTTCTCCCTCTAACTGCCTAACGTTGTTTTCCATTTCCTCAATGAGCTTAAGGAAATTTGTTTTTGTTTTCCTATTCTCTTTGTCTTGTTCTAGTTCCTTTTCTAGCAGCAAGAGCTCCTTCTCATTCTTTTCGACTATTACTAGCTTTTTATTCAGTGATTCAACCTCTTCCAGCTTTTTTTTAAGAGACTCTTCTTTCTCTTCCAATTTCACTTTTATACCAGATAGGGTGCCCATTTGATTTTTTTCTTCAATTTGGAGGTTCAATAATTTAAGATCCAATTCAGTTTTGAGCTTCCCGCTCAAAAGAACTTCCAATTCCTTCAAAGCTCTCTCGATTTGTCTGATTTTCCCCTCAAACAACCCAACTTCGTGGTCTGCATCATCTGCATTCTTCTTCACCACAACTTTCCATTTATTGAACTCATATTCATCTTCAAGGAAACTATGACTTAAGTCTTTGAATAAGTAATTCATCTCATCTTGTTTGTCTAAGAACGGATTCGTTGTGCTTTGTTTGTCTTTTTTACTTGATTTCGTTTTATCCATCAATACAACATAATTACGAATTAATTCTTGTTCAATAAATGAAAGATTTAACGATTCAAATGATTCTTCCAACATTACGATGCTATATCGCAGGGCTGGGTTCCGTTCTAGTTCATATTGCTTCTCTTCGCAAGAAAGATGATGAAGGTATTCGCTTCCATACATGGACTCAATGCGATGCGCTTCTAATAGTTTTTTTACCTTTAATAAATCAGCGTTCGGGATATAGGAACCAATCTTATTACCTTCCTCTATCAGATGAATATCTTCTTGGAGGGTCCACATTTTCCTTAATTGTTCCTTATGGGCATCTTCGGTCTTATCCAAGTAATTCTCAAGGTCTCGTTTGATTTGGTAGTAACTCTCCCTTTCCATTTCAGTAGGAAAATGCATTTTTAGAATCTTTGAGACATTGGCTACCAGTTCATTTTCTTTTTCAGTGACATCTATACTTTCATTCTTCACTTGCTTAATTTCATTTCCAATTGCTTTCACACGGTCTTCCTGTCTGGCAATATCTATCCTTGTATCCACGATTTCATTTTCCAAATTAGATTGCGCCTTCAATACGCTTTCAAAAGCATTTTTAACTTGGATTAATTCCTTTCTAGTCTCATCTATGATGCCGGAAATCTGGTAAGGCAACTCTGCCCCATACTGCATACAAGCTTCCTTTAGTTTTTTCTCAAATTGGTTTATGGCATTCGAAAGATCATGTACCTTAAACTCCAAATCTTTTTTCTGTTTATTTTCTGAGTCCATGTCCACTTTTATTTCCTGAATTTTGTTTTCATGCGCGAGGATAGAACGTGTATTCCTGTCCATTTCATTTTTCCAATATTCAGAAATATCATCCCACCGCTTTTTAAAATACTCCCTAATTCCTTCAAGACCTGCTGTTACTTCTTTCATATCTTCGGAATTCATTAGGACAGAAATGCTCTGATTGTTTGCATCGATTTCATCCAGTTTGTCCATTCTTCTTTTGAGTTCCAGATTAACTTTATGATTTACTAGTTGCTCTTGATATTCTTTCAAGGCAAGGTATGCTTTCAATTGTTCATGTTCCAACTCATAGGACTGACCCTCGACCTCATCTCTCTCCTGATGCAAAGCGATGTAATCGACGTTTGCATATTTCCATCTTGCCAAGTCACGTTGCTCTTTCCAGTCTCTTTGCTCCTTTTCCAGTTTCTTCACCTGGTTTTCTTTGTAATCCATTAATGTTGTGAGAAGTTGAAGAAGTTCTCCTCCTTTATTTTCCCATAACTCTACGGACTGTTTAATTTCTTCTCCTTCCTTAAAGCGGTCTTGAAGTGGCAAAATATAATCATTAATTTGTTCTATGCTATCTACCATTGCTAACAAGTCGGGCAATTCTTTTGAAATCTTCAAGGCTTCTAAAAACCAAGTGGTTACAACAGAAACCTCTTTTTTATTTCGTGAATCGATTCCTTCAATTTTATCGTTTACGGTTGGAACAAGGAGATTATAGAATAAACCTGTATTATCGGTAGAGCCTTTGAAAAACTCTCCGAACCCGCCTTCACCCACGTTGATTCTTTTTAGAATATTAACTGTGTTGGCATCATATCCATATTCCTCGATTTTTTCAAGATAGCTTTCCTTGTCTTGTTTCGAATAAAATTGGAATGTTTTATCGGCTTTGATTGTTTCCTTCCATATATTGAAAGGAACCGCCTCTTTTTCTTTTTCATCCCACAGCTGAAGGTCAAAAATACCAGACATCTCAACTACTAATGGCTCTTTCGTATAAAGAAAATAATCTAGTTCAATGGGAGAATGCGTTAGCGCCTTTTTATCATTTGAGGCAAGACGCGGAGTCACCGCAATCCCAAGTATCACACGTTTGGATAACGACACTTGCCATTCCTGAACAATGTGAAAGGTGTATTCAACAGGTCTTTCTTCGTCATTAAAAAAGAAGTGATGTACATGGTTTAGGTCATTCTTCCACGAAGTCAGAGGATCCAATGTCTGAAACAACATTTGAAAAAAGACACCTTTTCCTCCTCCATTTCGAAGAATATAGGCAGCATGACCAGGCATTGATTCAGGAATGGTAAAGTCCAACATTAAGTCATCCGTATGTATGTTTCCTGAATCATATTTCAATCCAACGACCCTCATCTTTGCGAGTCTCGCCTCCATTATGCTCTCCCCTCTCCACTACTCTTTAAATTTCGAAAAATATCTAGACAAGTCATTCCTTCACCTTCCACATTTCGGATAACAAAAAAAACCTGTTCAGACGATTTATTACTAAACTTGAATGGTTTCAATGCCTCGGTATTTATACTAGCGATACAATTGTCCGGAAACCTCATAGCTCTTATGCACCCTTTTCTTCAGTTTCTTTTACATCTTCCAACAATACTTGAAACATATCATAGCGGTCTTGGTATCTATCCATGTTTCCAAATCGTGCACGCAACCGCTCAAAGAAGACAGGCGTTGGGGTCATTCGGCTGGTTTGTGCCGTCCGTTCAATAAACACCATTCTATCCTTTTCCAACTCTCTTACCGCTCCATCTATCAAACCAAATTTAGATTCCTTGATATAACTTACACGTCCATTTTCTAGTTTGTGATACCGAAGCAACCTCCATTTTTTATGCATTTCTTTCACTGCAAGGGACCAGTCCTTAGAAAATGTCCCTTCCGATTCTACATCAAGTTCGTACCAGTGATTTAATGTTTTAGTCACTAACTCTTCAATCTCACCATACGAAAGCCCTTCGTTCTCCCACTTGATTTTGGAATCAATATCGTTATCCGCTTCTGAACAAATAACCATCCACACTACTCCCATGATGTATAAATCAACTCGATTGTCATAGGTTTTGACGCTCCGTTTTAACTCGGATATTGGATTGGTGTGGAAGGAGCTGTGAGGCTGCACAAGGATGTGCATGTGATTATCTTGCCTTATGACCTTTAGCCCAAAGCTTTCCGCTAGTCTTCTTACACAATTCCGAACCTCCTGAGATTCAATATACGGATGGACCAATTCATGATCATTCGGCAGATACTTTCTTTGCCATAAACAAGCCACCAATTCAAAAGCTGACTTCTCAATCTGTGCGATGTTCATTTTCTTCCGCCTCCCCCAAGGTTAAGATATAAGTAGATACATCGATTTTATTTTGTAAAACCACTGAATCATTGCTTGAAATGCTAAAGATCTGTTTGTTCCATAATACTGATAATTGCGGATATTCCTCCATCAACTTAGAGAGCAATAAGGCTTTATCGTCACTGTCTATTTGTTGAAGGTTTTCCTTATTTACAATGAAAGGTTCGTCCATCGAAGCAAAGGCTAACCAAAAATCGAAAGCCTCCCGATTTTCTACCCACCTAGCCATCGTAAACTCATCTATTTGCTGCAAATACTTTAAGGAAACCCTCCCTGTTTCTAATAATTCCTCAAATATTGGCTTCCATAATAATAAGATGGATTCCCAATCAAGGGAAATGGGCTTTAATTGAACTTTTTTCTTGGTTCCAGTTCCTCCAAAAGTAGATCGCGTTAAATTCATATGATCCTCAATTCCCCATTCCAACGGCAAGATGGAAGGCTTATGAGGCGAAAACAATGATTCCACCAGTGTTAGCATTTCATTAGGATGGGCAAAACCAACTGCCTTGACTTTTTCTTCCCAAATCGTTTTCCTGAATGAGGTAGTATTGGTTAGCCATATGTTCCTGAAATGAGAGTTCCTTATCTGCAATTCCAATCGGATGTTTTCAATAACCAATTTTGCCAGCTTATCGTGATTATTTTTAGTTTTTGTGACTCTTTTTGTTAATTGTATGTGAGTGTTTTGATGCTCTGGAGACACAGCAATTCTGCGCAGAATTCCATCTAACTTCCGGTATTTTTGACTCTCTTCCTCGAATTGAGCCTCCGCATCCTTCAATTGTTTCCCCCATCGACTTTTATTATCGTAGATAGTTGACTTTGGATTTCTTACAAGCTCATCTTTATGAATTTTTTCCTCTTTCAATAGGGTCATGACTCTATGGTTCAACGAATCCAACATCCGTAAGGCAGACTTCAATTCCCCTTTTTCAATCAGCAACTCGACCAGAATCTGCTGTATCGAAACAGGAAGATGTTTTTGAATTTCATTTGTATTTAAAAAAAGAGCCTGTGCCTCTTCAGATAATTTATAAACCGGCAGCCCTTCTTCAAAATTTGTTGCATCCCTATCAATCTCAAGATACTGAAAACGAAAGGTTTCCCATTCCAATGTTTGTTCATTAAAGAATTGTTCCTGGAAAGCAAAGGTATGCTTCATACTCCCCTCATTGACCATAAGAGCATCAACTATTTTCTCTGCTTCATGCCAATCACATTCTATTTTCATTGATTCCGCTATTTTGTAAACCATCCGTACTAGGTCATATCTTGTTCTCCTGACATCATCCAATAATTCCTGATAGAAAATTACTGCGATAAGGGTAAATGACAATTGACGAGCAAAAGGGGCTAAGCGACCAAAATTAGCTCCCGTGCCAAGAATCCAAACAGGGATTAATACCCTAAAGCGTGACCCTAAGTCCTCGAAAGATAATTGCAGGGCCTTTTCCATTATTCAAATCCCCCCTTAATGAACAGCGTCTCAAAATTAATGCACTCTTGAGCAATACGCTTACGTTCATTCCATAATGCCTTAACCCCTTCAAATACTTCCTTGTGGTTCTTAAACTCCTCTTGTAGCAAAAATAGGTTTCTTTCGATTACATTCTGATCTGTTAACACATTAGTTGCGGCTTCATTTGAAAAAGAAATTAGAAATGCGTAAAAGGAGTGAGCCAATGTAATATTGAATTGTCTATATTTATTCTTAGCATCAAAGTAGATATTGAAACCTTCATAATCAATATCCCCTGAGTAGCGTATCGTTAGCTGAGTAGGATCATCCGTAATATCCCTTAAGTAGTCCAATGTCTTGCATATTCTGTATCCTTCTCCCCAAATTAAGTAATGTGGAATCGGTCCAAAATTCCAAGACAATTGTCGAATTAATACTTCTTTAAGAGTTTGATAAGTAGATAACCCTTCTATGACGAGAACCTCATGTAAATTATTTTCTGGCACCGCTTCGTTCTTCCAATAATGAAATGGCTCATGCACAACTATATATAAAAGATCTTGGGGCTTTAATTGAAGTCGATTCATTAAACGGGCTCCTGCCGAAGAAGCTAAATATTTTTCCGCTTCAATATCATCAGGAAGTTGTTCATTTTTAAATAACATAAGCGAACGCTCCTCCCTTGTTATTTTTATATATGAGTCTTTGCTTTTTACAAATTCATAGAGTATCAATATCTTTCTCCACTCATCTTCCGTCTGATGCTTTTTATGTCGTAAGTAAAAACCTAACTCCAAATAGTTCATGACTTTTGCCATATCCGCTTTATTCCAGGTGTTTTCAATATATTTAGGAGAAAGCCAATAAGTTTCATATAAGCGAGGTCTTTTTCCATTGAAGCGAGGGTTTGCAATATCTTGAAGGACCCCTTCTTTCTTTAACTGGGTTATAATCTCGTAGAATTTTTTGTATCCTCCTAACTCGTGATATTTTCTAGCGGAACCAATCGCTACAATCACTTCATTTTCAAATTTTTCAATTCGAAGAAGTTTCCTCGAAGTTCTCTGTTTTTCACGCAAGGATGTGATAAGACTATTAATGATTTCTTCAATATATCCCATAGTAACCATCTTTCTTTTTTCTAATAGCTTCGTCAAAATAATAGTCTCTTAAACCAAAAAATTAGTTACTATTCTTTTTCTAAACAAAAAGGATAATAACTGAATCACTTTTGAAAAAAACAGGAACATAAAAAAAAGACCCACTCCCAAAATTGGAATGAGTCTTACTTACTCAAAGTTTATGCATATTTATTGAAGCAGCTTTATTTAATAACAAATATAAAGAGCCCATTCTGACGAAAGATTGATCAAACGTGATTAATCTTTACTCATTAATCTCTTCAAATTCTTTAAAGAGCCCCTCACCTGAAAAATTCCCCATCATATTAACATGCAATCTAGCCATCTCATTAACACTCAGAAAATCGATTCTCCCATTTGGAAGATACCTCACTCTTAATAAACCATCAATCGTCCCATCAACTCTGTCTGAGAAATGCATTTTGCCTTTTTTCATTAATTCGGCTGTTATATAAAAGTTTCTTTCAAACTCTCTTCGGGTAAAAGGAGTATTCATGGCCGTCATTTTCATTTAACATCCCTCCTCACCATAAGCTGACAATTTCTCTTTTTTCACGATCTATAATGAATGCATTCTCATCATTATAATTTACATACCAAACTAATTTCCATCCTGTTTCTTTGATTGAGTTTATTATTTCTTTAGATATCAATAGTCTTGAACCTTCTCTTAATGGCATACCGACTTTCCCAGTATCCCAACTTCTTCCTTCAATCCAACTTTCACTAGTTATATCTCTTTCATTTACATTAGATAGAATATCTAGATCTTTATTTAAATATGCAGGTGTAAACGTCCCCCCATAATAAGTAGTTTCAAGCTCCCCCTTATAAATTAAAGGTCTATAAGATGATGTTGTATTCACCTGATCTCGTCTGAAATCTGGAAAATCATTTACTTTAAATTTTAAAGCCATTGCATTGAAATCAAACTCATCATTTATAACATCCTCATTTTTTCTAAGAAATGCTATAATTTCAACAGATTTAAAACACCTTTCTTCTTCAGAATATAAGATTTCTGTATAGTGAATATGTTCGTATTTCCCTTCATATAAGAATTTTTCTGGTCCTGATTTTCCCAAAATGAACTCTTCTATTTCTTTTCCTTTACTAGGTTTACTACTTAACCTAATTTGTTCTGCTGGGAATGTAGGATTAACCCTATTTAAAGCTCTAAATATTTTTAAAGCATCAGCATCATATACTTTTTTCACTAATACTTTATTAATAGCTTTGTAAGTCTCCGACTCTAGTATTCCTGATTGTCCTTGTTTTTCATATGCCAATGATAGGTAGTCATCAATCCTAATTAAATCAGTAATATCTAATTCTTTATTATTTTCCAAAATATGTTTTTCCATCTCTTTATAATCATCTTTATTCCAACAATTAAGTTTCTCTAATATAGTGAACATTGAATTCTTACTTCTCCAGAATTCCTCATCTACCTCAAGCCCATAAATCCCCATTTCACGCACTGAAGAATTATCTGATACAGAGAGATTTACTCCCCCTAGCCCTAAAATTTTCATAAAGGTATATTTTATAGTAAAATGTTCACATTCTTTTATACGAGTAATTGTATATTCGTGATTAACATACATCCAAACTAGATTTATATCTTCAAGAGCTAGACTATAAATAATACCTGCACATATTTCCGATGCATCACCACTGTATATGTTTAAACTATAGTCTAAAATAACTGGAATAAAGAAGTTAGGATTTATCCTAGTTAAAGCTTTTAAAATCTCTGGTCCTCTATATTTAATATGAGTTAAGGGGCTGTTTAAATACCATACAAAAAGTTGAGCCAATTCAACATTAAAATGCTTTGAAGATTTTTTGTTATTTAACCAATGATAGTATTCATTAAGCTCTTCAGGTGGTCGCACCATTAAATTTAAATGTTCAATTATTACTTTTAATATTTCTGTTGCATCAGATTCCCCAAATCTACTTCCTATTAAATCTAAGATTTTCTGTACAATTTGCCAATCCTGTGCATATTCCTCATCTAGAATTAGTGTTCTCATCGCAATTACAAGATCTTGTTCATCACATATCTTTGCTAAGTTCCTAAAGGCTTGATTTGCTTCTGTACTAACGGTTCCAGACCAAATTTGCCATCCACCTTCTTGTAATATTTTTAGGCCTTCAATAAATTTTTCTTTAGCAGCTGTATTATTATCCATATACATCTCTTCAGTTGCTTCCAAAAAAGCTTGATTAGATTCTTCAAGTGAAGATTTTTTTCCGAAAGTACCAGGGAAAAATAATTCTTCTTGAGCATTTTTACCTTCTTGATGTTCTGATGTCATTTGTTGAATTGTGATATCTTCTATAGTGTCTTTTATTTCCTCTACTTCTATTGCTATATTATTTATTTTTATTAATTCCAATAAATCATTATAAATTTCTTGTGGCAAAACACATTTAATAGATTTTAAAAAAGTATCTCTTTCATTTTGTGTCATATCAGAAATAAAGATTTTCAATAATCTATTAAAAAATATCCCTCTTTCATTAACTGCATCGCTTTTACAAATTATATCTGCCATCATATATGCAAAACGATTTAAATATCTCATATCACCAATCAAGAATAACTCACAAAATCCCCATTTTAACAAAGGATTCATATCTTGAGTACTATCCAATATTTCTAATATAGCATTCTGTTCTTCTAGATTTCCTACGCCAAATTTATACCCTTTCCCCCTATCTACATAATCTATCTGTGGAGACTCTACTTTTTCTTGAAGCACCTTAGGTAGAGGTGAAATTTGTTCTTTCAGAAATTCAATCGCATTGCTTAAATTCCCTACTTTACATAACCCCCCTATAAATTCTTCCTTTTCTACACGTACATATCGCTGAAAGGTCATTTCTCCAGAAGCATATTCTAAAATACTAGCTATAGTAGGTAAATAACTTTCAATTTCATTTGACTGTTGTAAATTTACTAAGGAACTTTTTATTAATGACAATTGATCTTCTTTATACCATGATGGTCCCATCGAAGTATTTAATAATTCTTGAAACACCCTTTGAACACTACCATCATTTTCTAAGTAAGCATATATATTTACTAGTTTAATTAAGTCTTCAGTCCGTTCCCATCTATTTTGAACTCCTAACAAAATATGTTTTTCTAATCCTTTACTAAGATCATAAATTTTTCTTTTAGTACCCTTAGTCCCCTTTAAAACATCTATGATTGAGAATATTGATTCTCTAAATCCCTCAGTGTACATCCCTAACTGAATTTCTAATTTATCCATTAGAAAATCTAGAAAATCAAGGACTCTTGTCGGACAATATTCTTTATAAAACTCAGCTATTTCTCGATACACGTAAACCAATGCGTCTTCAACTAGCAAATAACTTCTTTTCCATGAGGACCTTTCTTTTAAATCGAATCCCATGACTGGAAATAGAATGTTTTTCAATATATCCGCTAATTCATTGCACTCACTCTCTGTATCTAGACATCTCTCTCTCCAAGCTTTTCCTTTAATATAGCTTACAAGTGAAATTATACTCTCAAGGAATTCCTCCCATGTGCTTGATGTGCTTTTTACTATCTCAGGATATTTATCTCCATAATTATTAAATCCTCGATATTGCCAAAGCATGCTAAATATATATATCGATTTATAATTTAAATCTACTCCGTTACTTTCCCTTATATGGAACCTGGTATTTCCAATATTCATATCTTGAATTAACTTCTCAATGATATTAACTTCAAATTTATTGTCGATTAGCCCCGTTAAAACAATCTCATGGTCACCATTATTAACATCAAATTTTCCAAAAACATATTTAATATCTTCAAGCAACTTGATTTTCCCAGGAAGATTCTCTTTCTTTCCATAAACTTTTTCCAAGTTTAATAATTCAATAAGAGTAAAAGATAGAATTCTTATCATGTTGCTATCGATAGGAAGACCCTGCTTTTCATAAACTTCAATAGACTTATATATATCTCTATTAAAAATTAAGAACGCCCTATGATATGAAGCTATTAATAAACAAAATTCCATATAATTTGCTTTATTTTCATCAGATATATATTCTAATTGTGAAATTAAAAATTTATATTCCTTAGAAAATTCATATTCTGGGTCGTCTGCTTGATATGAAGTTACAATGGACAAAGCTTTGAAATAAGAATCTATAGCTTTATAACTTATTTCACCTAAATCCATTGCCAGTATTAATCTATGCCTTAAAATTTGAAAGATTTCCTGCGCTTCCTCAAAAGCATGATTTTCAAGAAACTTAATCAAGAAATCGATAGCATTATCATCTTCAATAATTAAAAAACCTTGCCTCACTATATATTTCATTGCCTCATTAAACTGTTTCTTCTGAATCAACAAATTAGCAAATTCAACAGCATACTTTGCAAAAAGATTATTGTATCTAAATTTAATTCTTTGAGCTAACAGTAATAACCTGATAGTTTCTTTAATTTCAATTTTATTACTCAGTGCAAAATCTATTGCTTCATTTAGATCAGATACTATCAAATCTGGTTCTATATGATAAGTTGTACATTTATCTGCCCATTTTTGGTTACAATATATTATCGCTTCAATTCTAAGGTCTTCTGTTTGTCTTAACATATGAAATAAAATATTTTTTATTGAATATAAATGATTATCTTGTTCCTTACAAAATAACGTAATTTGGTAATGAATATCTTGACTCATTATTTTTGTTTTATCCACTATAAAATTAGCAAATGAGGAGTGATAAATAGCTATACATTCATCTATATCTAATAGATGCCTCATTTTTGGCAAGAAAGCTATTAGCATATTGCCAATGTGAGATGGTAGTACTTTTCTCAATATAATTTCATCCACAGGTTCCCTTAATCTAGAAATTGTAGCTAAAATATATAATTCATTAGGACTTTCTTGTACCCGTTGCCACATACTTTCATAATAAACTCTGATGTCTCCTTCAATATAGGGAATCTGATTTAGCCATTGATTTATAATTTTTTCATCTTTTAATTGAATGGATTCTTCTATTAAATATCTTAAATATAGAGGATGTCCCTCTGATTTCATTGCAATAGCTTCTTTAATAGTCAAAGAAAAATTTTCTTCTCGTAATCTATTGTTAACTATAAATCTAGTTTGGTTAGCAGCCAAAGGGACAACCTTTACTATATTTTCTTCATTTATACGAGATTTGAATAAAGTAGGTAAAAACTCTTCATTTTGACAAGCTAGAACTATCAAAATATTACTAGGCAATTCTTCTGGCAATACACTAAAAAAATCTTGAATCTTATTTAGAAAATATACATCTTCAATCCCATCAATGAAAATTGTTCCCTTTTTACCATTTTTCATTAACTTTTGTGATAGCAAGATAAATAACTTTTGTATATCAATAATCCATTCATGAAGTTTTCTATCTCGTTTAGGTGGCATGTCCACATATAATTCATTCCATAATATTCTTTCTAACCACTCAGCAAACACTATCTCTGATGATTTAAATGATACAGGCAAACCATCATGTTTATTTCTAATCAAATATTTACCAAGGACTTTCACATTCGATTTATCAGTCTTATATTCCGCAATAAGTGTACTTTTTCCAGACCCCGGACTTCCTTTTAAAAGGATATAGCCTTTTGCTTGCTCATCAAACTTTTTCTCTAGTTCTATAACTACCGTTGTATTAACTAATAGTTCTATATCTTCTATATTAGAATTTATATGAGGTAAATCCGATTCAAGGACATTTTCGTAGACAATATTATTTTTATCTAGAAACCGCTTAATTTTAAATGTACTAATAGCTGCCACAGTACCATCCAGTTTTTGCAAAATAATCCCTTTAACGTATCCTCCTACAACAAGAGGTGAACCTGAAAATCCATCGAATCTCTCAAATTGTTGTTCATAATTTAAATCTGTATCCCATAATAATTGATCGTTCTCTATATTTGATCTCAGTATGTAACCTGTAAGTTTGGCGCCGGAAGTCCATTTACTCACGGGAAATCCAAATGTCTCCCACTTTTCATTTTCAGCGGTTTTAGATATGTTAATATTCAAACAGTTATCATTTTCAAATTCTATATTTAATTCTAATAATGCTATATCAAAGTCTTCATCTTGATCAATTACTCTCGCACCCATTTCCCCTTTTGAAAATTCACTATAAGGGAACGTAATTAAGATATTATCAGGATTACTAGTATAATCAGAAACAGTGTGTAGAGCCGTCAATACTAGGTTATTCTGTATCAAAAATCCCGTACCGCTTTCATTACCACACTCAATTCTAGCTATATTTTTCTCAATTATCATTTTATTCCCTCCCTTAGACTAAATTAGATATTCTTCTCCCTCTCTAATAATTTTTACCTTATAGTTATATTTTTCTTCAAGGGCGTTTTGATTTAAATAATTCAAAACAGGATTCTCATAATTAAAAATAATATTTCTTGTACACTCTGTTTTTCTACTAATAACCCTACTTAAAGTTACAATATCTGGATGATTAAATTTCATACCGTTAGTAGATATAAAGAAGTTATTTGAATCAATAATTTCTAATAACTCGGGACTTGTGTTCCCTTTAGACCCATGATGAGAAATTTTTATTGCATCAAACCATGTTAAATTATTACCGTATATCTTTTTTAACTCTCGAGTAATTATACTTGGGTGAGAATCTGCAAGAAATAAAATTTTTTTATTTTTCACTTCCAAAACAAATGATATTGAACTTCCATTAGTTACACTATTGTCCTCAATAAATTCTTCTTCAATTAAATCTTCTATTTCTTTTTTTGAAGAAGAAATATTTCTTTGAAAATCTCTTGGTATTAATGTTTTTTCATGCGCCATTAAAAACTCAAATGCATCGTCAAATATTTTTACCTCATCAAGACTGCTTTTAAATCCCATTTTTTTTAATTCTTTTTTCCAATATTCTTTCAGATCGTTCAGTTTGAATTCATCAGGAGATAAAAGTCTTATTTTTACTTCTTCTCCAACATCAATTAATCTTTTATTTTCAACATTAATAGATTTGTAATCAAAATTGCTGTTCCATGCATATCCGCCATGATTTATTAAAGCTGCTAAAGATGAACCTTGTCTTGCTCCTATATCTCTCTTAAAATCTTTATCAATAATAGTTTCTGTGGGATACCCGACTTTTGTAATTCCTTTAATAATATTTTTATCAATACTATTTTCTATCTCTTTATTACCTAAATCTTGTTGTTGCAAATGTCGATAACTATTATGCCAGATCTCTTTGATTTTTATAATTTGAGCTTCAATTGAAGCTCCATTTTCCTCTAAAAGTTTTAATGCACCTGAAATATGATCTGCATCAATGTGAGTAATAATCATTAAATCTAATAGCTCACCAGCATCTTTCATTTTTAGTAACTTTGGCTTTAAATAATTTACATATGTTGCAACGAAGCCTGTGTCTATTAAGATGTTTGTATGCGATGAATTATTACAATTAACTAAAAAACAGTCTCCATATGATGCTGGCATCATCGAAACGGCTATTTGTTTCAAATCGATCCCTCTCCCTATTAATTCAATAACTTTATAAAAGTATCACTTTTATTATTAAAAACTATAGAAACCATTGAAAGTTTGAAGCATAAGTTTACCAAAACAAAAATAAAGCATAATCTGGACAAAATTATACTCCAGTGAAAATGTTAATAACCTCTATTCATTTCCTGCTTCATCTGTAAGTATATCTCTAATTGTGGCCTTATTTTATCAATATCACGGAACCTTATAGCAGATTTTTCCCTCAATTTCCAAAAACGGACTGGCTCAGCCCCTTCTAACATTTGATCAATAGCCTTATAACAACGGCGAATTTGAAATTCCTGGACAGATTCAATAATTTCATTTAGCAAATTATTAGTACGAGGTAACTTTGTTATACGTTTTTCTATAGTAGTAAGAATATTTAATCGTTTCCCGATTAATGAACGTGTAATTCTTACTGGCTTTTCAAGTTTTAATAATTCCTCATAAAGAAGTTTTACTTTCTTGTAATACTCTCGGTCTCTTGAATCCCAATCAACTATTTGTTTCGGTTGTACTTTCCTACGTTTAGCTGGCATATTAGCGTTAAACCAATCTTTATCGTTTTCCATTAAATATCTATATCTTTTCCCGAACTTCTCTAGCAGTTGTGTTCTACTATGATTAGGAAATTGTCTCGTCCATTCTATGAGCTCCGAACGATACCTTTCAATACGATCTGTATTAGGTTCATTGTCTGCTTTTATTGATTCCTTTGAGCCATTTTCAAACTGGTCATTAGCAACTTCATTTTGCATAAAAGCATTCACATCTTGTTTTAAGAAATAAATCATAAGTAAATGTCGAAATGGATGTACAAGAATGTTTGAATTACGTGTAATTACTTTCAGCCAGTCATCATGATTAGTCACGTCAATAACAGAGTCATACTTCTCTAAAAAGCCTTTAGGAAAGTTGAGTAAAAAAGCTTGGTAAAGCTCATTTTGCTTCACTTTTTTGAAGCTTATCATCAAGTTACATTCTTGAAGAAGGATTCGATATTTATGACAAATTTTCTTCTTTGTGAGCTGATTGATCGGGAGCTGTAGAAACTGATAAGCCAGTTTTGCTAATTCAACTTGAATTGCTATAAATTCATTTGATTCGTCTTCTTGTGACTCAGATAAATCCATGAATTTTTTATCAAATCGTATATATTCAGACCGACTTCTTATTGAAAAATCGATAGGATATTTCTTCAACTTTAGTTCGTGATGAGCACAATAATCAATTCCTTGTAATTGATGCTCGCGGTGAATATAAGGTTCCCCATATCTTTTAATATCTTCATTCATACACTTTCGACAGTAATAAAGCCCATTCTTTCTACAAATTCCTCCTGCAACCATTCCAAGCCTCGCATAAAGCTTTTGCCCGTTCCCTTGAACATCTTCTAGAATATCTAGCTGACGCTCCCTAGAAAGAAAAGGGGCATAATAAGGATATATTGTATGCTTAGCCAATATATTTTCGACTGAATAATTTTGGCCTAGTTGCTGAGCTAATATAGAAAAGTGACTCCCTATCTCTATACTTGGAATTACAGAGCGACTTTTAAATAATTCCTCTAATGTGTCTCTAGAATCGATGTTTCCGCTATAAAAGTGATAACGTGCAATTGCCGAATATATCAATTCATCAGGATACGGTTCTGTGAAGAATGGTATCAATTGAGTCACCTCTTATATACAAAAAATGGAATAAGTTAAATTTCCTCAACCTGAATCACCAAATTTAGTTTGCTCCTAGTTATCCATCTTCTGTTTTAAACGTATGTACCTTTCTAAAATAGGCTTAATTTCTTGAAAGTGATTCGACCTTACAGCGCCAATGCGCTGCACTTTCCAAAGCTGCACCTGCTCTTCTTCCTGTAAAAGCTGGTCAATAATTTTAGAGCAACGTCGAATCTGAAATTCCTGCACGGATTCAGTGATTTCCCCTAGATATTTTTTTGTTTTTGGCAGCTTATCTATGTGCTTTTCTAAGTTGGCTAATATACCCAGATGCTTTCCAATAAGGGAAATTGTGATTCGAATTGGATATTCTAAATTAATTAACCGTCTGTAGAGTAGTTTTATTTCTGAGAGATATTCTTTATCTCGCAATTCCCAATCTATGTGGCCTTTCGGTATTACTTTTGTTTGCTTTGCAGGCAAATTTCCAAAAAGCCACTCTTTATCGTTACGATAGAGGTAGGCATATTCTTTCGGAAACCGCTCTCGAATTTGGGTTCTTGTATAGTTAGGGTGATCTTTTAAACCTTGTAATAATTGCCGACGATAAATCTCTAGTGGTGAAGACTGATTAATGCTTATAGAAGGATTTGATACTGTAATGTCCATTTTCAAAAACCTTTTAACGGTTTTTGAATCGACGCCAAGTATTCTTGCTATTTCTCTCACGCTGTGTGTTTTATCAGCTCGTAATTGCTGTAACTTAGCCTGCCAGACTTGCCCGAATACTTTGGTTCGTCCAATACGGTATATATCATTAAAAGCGGTATCTGGTCCCTTTCTAGAGTAGATAAAGCCACATGAACATGAGAATGTGCCAATCGGTGACTTTGATTTAAAATCTCTCGTTACTGTAACTTTTTCAATAATATGTTCTTTGTAGTGGTCGGCAGCTTTATTAAGGCACGGCCACGGTCCACTCCCAAAAGGTCTATTGTCCTCACTAACATCTTTAAAAAATTCATCAACAGTCTTTTCTAAAAAACACAAAAATAGCAGGTGACGAAACGGATGTACACTACGTTTGTTGTTTCTTGTTAATACTTTTAGCCAGTTGTATTCATCATTCAAATCAATAACAGACTCATATTTCTCTAAAAAACTAACAGGAAACTTGCTCATAATCGCTTGATACAGATCTTGTTGCCTTACTCGATTTGAAACCGTGACTAAACCTTTCTCTCTCAAAAGCCACTTATATTTTTTTGAAATTCTTTTGTATGAAAACTGGTTCATACTCACTTGTAAAAGCTTATAGGACATTTGGGACAATTTGATTTGAAGCGCATAAAACGGGGTATCTTTACTCTGGGACATAGATAAATCCATTTGTTTGGCTTCAAAACGGATAAAGGACATTCTACTATAATCAAAAAAATCAACAGGATATTTTTTTAATAACAGATGATGGTGTGGACAGACGTCAATTCCTTGTAACTGATGCTCCCTGTGAATGTATGATTCACCATATTGCTCCATATCATTAATGGCACACTGAGGGCAGTAATAAAGACCATCTTTTCTGCAGATGCTCCCTGCGAGCATCCCCAGTCGTGCATATAGTCCTCTCCCATTCCCCTGAACATCTCGTAAGATATGTTGCTGTTTCTCAGATGATAAAAACGGCGCATAGAAAGGGTAAATTGTATGTTTTGATAGGAGTGTTTCTACTGAAAAATGTGGCCCCATTTGCTGTACAAGAGTACTTAAATGACTACCAATTTCCATGCTAGGTATAACGGTACGACTTCCAAATACCTCCTCTAACGTATCCTTACAGTCTAAATTTCCACTGTATAAATGGTAACGAGCTATGGTTGAATAAATTAATTCATCAGGATATGGTTCCGGGAAAAAAGGCAACATTAAAATCGCCTCTTAATAAAATTCTTCTATAGGATTTTTAATATACCCATTTGCTTTTAACAGTTCATACACGTGTTCCTTTTGATCTAAAGCTTTTTTTCTAAGAGTCAATAATGGTAAAACATCTGTATTTTTCGTTTTTTGTTTATGCTCCTGTTCTTTTCTCTGTTCATTTAACGCAAGTGCCTCTTGTATAGCATCTGTCTTTAAAACATTGTAATCAGTTTCTAACGGCTGATTCTCTACTATCTTCTGAATGAGCTTTTTCATATCAGCTTGTTTTAGATTTTCAAAAATGCCAAGAGAAAGCAACTCGACAACCAAGCTTTCAATCGTATCTTGTCTTTTAAATTCAATTGTCTTTTTCCGTTCTTTAAATGCTTCCTGAATCTTGCCTGCTAGTTCTGTATTACGCTTATGACTTAACATGATTTCATCAAGGTTAAACATAAGGTCCTCGTACTGGGCCATCTTACGCCAATCATTCGCTCGAATAGCTTTCAACATTGGCTGAACCATCTTCATATCAGTTCTTGCCGTTTGTTTTATTGTCTGAGGAGTTAAAACCTCATTTGGGTTATTTTCATCAAATAAGGCTCGTTCCTGCGCTAGAATAAATAAATTAACCGCAACGGCTGTTATTCCCTGACATTCTTCATAAAATACTTTCTTAATGTCTTCGGTCAATTCAGAGCGTCGTTTTAAACAATTGATTTCCCACAATGTTTCTAAAAAGAACTGCCACTCCTCACTCTCTTCCCTCATACGGTCCCAAAAAATAGCTCCCTCACTTGCAGCCCGTCTTGATTGCCGAAAGTTTACAAATAATTTTTCTGCTTTCGTTGTACCAATTAGGACTGTTGGAATGCCCACTGTATTTGATAATGTAACAAAAAAGTTAAGCATTTCCTCTTGTTCATCCTTTGCGTGCAACAAATGTTGTATTTCATCAATAACTAGCACGCCAATTCCATATAGACTTGCTAATGAGGTCATATGCAGTAACATTGTTGATGTAACTTTGCTTAAATAACCAAACTTCTCAAGATAACGAGTACCTAATAAGTCATCAATTGCTTTAAAAAAACTTTTACATAATGTCGATAGACTCCCATCATATGGACAATCAATTTTTAGCCATACAATTTGGGTACGGTTAAATGGATGTCCCTTATATTCGACATGTTTAATCACTTGCGGATACATAACTAATAATCGCTCAATAGCTGTTGTTTTCCCAATTCCTGAAATGCCCATTATTAATAAACTATCAGCAGTTGAACGAATATAACTTAACCGCTCATCTATATCTTGTACGGATATCTCTTCTTCCATCATTATTTCATTGAGAATACGAATTCGCTCAAAATACGTTTTGTCCAAGGGATTTCTAGCTAGGTATCCCCCACGAATTAGAGTAGCTAATTTACGCTCCACCCTAAAATGAATTGGTAAAGGCTGTATAAAAGTTTTTATTCTTTTTAAAATGTGATAACGAATATTATTTTCCTGTTCCCTATCTTTACTTGTTATGCGTGGAGCTACCATAAAGCGTTCTAGTACATCATCTTCTGTAAAAATTGGAGGTAAAGCTTCAATAAAAGGATGTTGCTCATACTCCGGTAAAGCCTGTTGTTTGTATTGTGCTCTCTCAAATTCGCCTTTTAAAACAACAATATCTTCACTCTTTCTCAAACCCCTCATCTCTTTTCTTTCTCAATTTTTCCATCAGACGCGAATTAGTTGAATATTTAAATTCATTAGCTTTTTCTCTTGTTTCAATAGAAATAACTTCTGCTTTTTTCTCCTCACCATTAAGAGTTAAATCAAACTTTTCCTTTTGTTGATTAACTATTTTCTCACCTTGCCTGTTAATACGAATATCTTTAAGTTTCTCCGATTTATTCATTCCTTTCCGCTCAACCTTTTTCTTTTCTTTCTTAGCTCGCTTAACAATTTCTTCGATAACCACCTCTGTATTGATTGCTAACTCGTGTTGTTCAGTAATCTGGACTGACTTTAACTCATTTATCAATGCTTGGTAAAATTCGATTTCTTCTAATATATCATTGCGCTATTGTTCACTCGTAGGTAACAGGTAACATGAATCATAACCTCTTCCGTCAGTATGAGGAATGTAAATATGGTTCATATCTCGCGGATCATAAAGAATCTCAATGCTTGTGTTTTTATACTTTATATACCATTGTTCATTAAGTGCTTTATCTGAACTATAAGATAAATTTTTAAACCGAATTCCAGATCTCGTAATTTTTGCATCACCTTTTGGTAGTAAATTTAATCTCAGGATGTTTCGGTCTGAAATTATGCGTAGTCGCCCTTTTTTATTTGCAATTCCCCAGTTCCAAAGGTTAATTGGCGTAGCTGTTAAAGAACTGGAAATCATACCCTTTTCTAGAGGATACTTTTCAATAATTTTTTGGTTATGATGCAATATAAGATGAATAATTATTTTTGTAACTTCCTCTAAGTTTAATGTAGCATCCAGACGATAATCACGGTCTCCACGTTCCCGGTACTCTTTTTGAATAGCACCAGGCGTTTTTCTCTTTATCGTCCCATTTATTGTACGAAATTGGCGCTCAACAATTCCTTTCAAATCTCCTCGATATGGAGGAGTATTTTCAATTTTAACATTTAAATTATTAATTAAATTCTCAACTGAATAGCCCTCAAATTCCCCTCTATCCGCGATAATTGTTGCAGGCAAATGCTTTACTGGCCATTGAAAAGCATCAATATGAATGTCGTACCTTTTACAGAATTCTACTTTATCAGTGACCATATTATCTAATGCCATCATGGCACCAACCCAAGAGGGCCCTTCTAGTCCTACGTAAATACCTGCAATCATACGTGAATATACGTCAATTACTGCGTAAATAACCGGTCGGCCAATAATCAAGTTACGGTCAAATGAACTTACCAAGTAAACATCTGCAATAGTAGCATCAACTTGAAAGCGAGTTCCTGGTCCATCTGTTTCATTCGTTGAGTTGTTGAAAAGAGGACGGTGCTTTAAGTCGTATTCCTTTGAACTTTCTCTAAGCAAAATATCGAGCTGTGGATTTTCATACTTCTTGAACCAATAATAAAATTGATAATATGTTGGAGTTCTAGAGGAACCCCACACCTTAAACTTCAATACGCCATTTTCTTTATATGGGTCTGAGTAAAACTCCCTTAATAAATAATTGTACGCATCTCTTAACGTCGGCTGATTTTTCTGTCGGTAATACTTGTTGATAACATATGCGAATTGTTTCTTTACTACTTCAGTGATGTTAATACCTTGCTCTATATCATTAGTCAAATTAAGTTCACGTGGTCTTCCTGCTTTTTTACTAGAAAGAGACTTTTCTTTTCCTTTCCCACCAGAATACATGTAGTCAGGAAGCAAAGCATTTTTATTAAGTCCTCGCTGCCAGAAACGAGTAAAGATGCGTTTAACTTTTAGCTCGCTTAAACTTGTTTCAGCTGCTATTCGCATGAACACATTTCCTCTAGTCTTTTTCTCTAATAAATCTTCTTTGTAAACATCCCAGTAGGCCGAAACAATCTGCCAGTCTCTTTCTCTCTTCTCAATTTGTTTAACCGATAAGTCTTTGTCTGTATAACTTTTTAAATATGGATCAGAAATAGGTATTAACACTTCACCTTGAACCTCAGCTTCAATTGTTGCAGAATTAATTCTCTTGGGCATAACTGTATCACCATGTAAATCAACATAGTAAATGAACAGTTCGTTTGTATCAATAATTCGGATCCGATTCTCTTTGTCCTTAATTGTATATTGGTACACTTGATTATAAAAAATCATATTGTCTTCACCTTCTTTGAAAAGTCCTTACGAATAGCTTTAATGGGGATAATTTGGTTCATATCCAACTTTTCTAAAAGGTTTACTTCAATGATTCTATTAATAACAAGATACCTAAATATACTAATACCAGTACCCGGAGATAAATCAAAATCACGCTCAAATTCATGTGATAATGCACGTACTGGTAAATCTTCTGCGAGCATTCGACTTATATAATTTATTATCAGATCATCAAACTGCTCTGATGTAATAAGGTCAAATCCTTCTAAATCATGAAGTTCTTTATATTCCCAGATACTATCTATATTCAGAGCCATTGTCTTGTGAATTTCTTCTTCCGTTACAATACCCCAATCAACACCCTTACGTTCCCAAAACACTCCTTCAATTTCGAATTTTTCTAACACACGCTCGTCCATTAGTTCTTCTTTACTCTTGACTGTGCGAGCATATTCTTTACGCTTACTGTTTTCGGAAACCGTCACTAGAAAATCTGTAGTCATGACAATAGGTTCTTTCGTTTGTGGGTTTTGCGGATGCTTTATCCCTAACTCTTCTGCAATCAATAGCGTTTCTTCAAGAGGAAGAAGCGGATACTGTTCACGTATATCGACAATAAGTTCTGAATATTCCAATAAATAAAAGTAATTACGTTCCAAGTCTGAAAGGAATTCAAACTGTCTGGGTATTTTAATTCCCTTGAGTCGAGTTGGTCTGCCTTTAGAAGGAACATCTTGGATTTTGATCCAAGGTAGGTATTCAACCCCAATGCCTTGTCCTCTGTGTAATGCAAAATAAAAGTACATAGTTTTGCAGCGTAATTGTGCAGAGGTGTGCAATAAAAAAGGACTTGCCAGCCCCGCTATTCCCCTTTACTGTTTTTGGTGTCGAATCAAACAACAGGTGGAGGGAACGGAAAGGATGCTAGCAATGTCCGATATTCAGTCTATCAAACATTTACGTAATACAAAAGAGTTATCAATCTCAAAAATAGCAGAGACTTTTAAAATCAATTGGCGTACGGCGAAAAAGTATGCAGATGAAGAACAACGGCCACAGGAGAAGATGATCATACGCCGTGGCATGATGTATGAGGAGAAGTGGGGAGAGATTGTATCCGATTGGCTGTTTGAGGACAGCAAGCTTCGCCGTAAACAGCGACGTACCTCCAAAGCTATTTTCCTGGCTCTCAAGGAGATCGGATTTCCCGGTTCATACCGTACGGTATGTATGTTTATAGCGGAGTGGAGGTCCCGGCGGCTTTCTCAAGAAGAATATCAATCTTATGAAAGATTGGAACATCCTCCAGGAGAAGCGCAATTAGATTTTGGACTAATGGAAGTGGTAAAGGATCATCAATATGTGGATGTAAAAGTACTCGTACTATCTTTCCCTTTTAGCAACGCAGCTTTCGCTACGGCTTTGCCTGCTGAGAACACAGAGTGCTTCTTACATGGGCTTACACAGTTATTTATACAGGCTGAGGGTGTACCTACAACCTTACGGATTGATAACCTACCAGCTGCTGTCACTAAGCCAAAGCGAGGAGGAGAAAAAGCCGAACTAACCGATGCTTTCCTTCGTTTTCAAGCAGCCTGTGGCTTTGAAGTACAGACGTGTAATCCATACAGCGGAAACGAAAAAGGCCATGTAGAAAATAAAGTCGGGTATATTCGATATAACTTTTTCTCTGTTCCTCCCGTGATGGCGAGCTATCAATCCATGAGTGAGAGGTTAACACAGCAGCTACAAAAAGACAGGGATCGTCCACATTACCGAAAAGGAACGACCATTGAAGCGTTATGGGGAGAAGAAAAACCGCATCTTCTTGCACTTCCGGAAGAAGATTATCCGATCTTCACTTATGATACTGCACAGGTGAACAAATATCGGGAAATCAAATTGGATCAGGAGTGGTTTCGGATTCCGAAAGGAATGAAGCACAAACTTGTCCAGGTCCGTAAAGAGTGGGATCGGTTTACTGCCTATTCTCCTTTTGGAGAAGAACTTTACCATTCACCCCGGGCTTATATGAACAAAGGAAAACCAATCCCCTGGAAAGATATTCTGCATGACTGGAGAATAAAACCGGGCTCTGTTCTTTATTCCCGGCACTATAAGCACCTTCCGGTGCGTGTGCAAGCTTATTTTAATGTAGAGAACATAGCAAAACGTAAGCAACGAGTAGAAGAAATTCTGCAGCTTCTCTCTCGCTACTCCATGGCAGATATTGAAGAACGATTTTATGAAATCACTCTTCTTTCTCATGAACAAACAGAACAAAACTTTGATGTGGACTGGCAGGCATATGACGCGTTAACTCCGCAGCGAGGAACGGAGGCAAAAGGATGAGCGAAAAACTTCGTGAACTCTGTAAGTCCCTCCGCCTTGCCTATGTCGCTGAAGTTTATGGAGAGGCACCTTTTGAACATCCGGAACTTTTTCTGCAGTATATTCTGGAACGTGAACTTGAACTTCGTGAGAAAGCAAAAAGTGAGCGATTGATTAAGAAAGCGAAATTTGGAGAGCGCAAGACATTAGAGGGCTATCAATGGCATGAAAACATTCATTTACCCGCTTCGACAAATCGGGAGGCTTTACGGTCCTTACGTTTTATTGATGAGAAAGAAAACGTAGTTTTAATCGGATCTCCTGGTACAGGAAAGACTCATTTAGCGACCGCACTTGGAATCGCTGGATGCCAAAAAGGAAAAGAAGTACGATTCTTCCGTGCGGTTACGCTTATAGAAAAATTAGAGCTGGCTTTAGCACAAAAATCTTTGGCCTCCTTTCGGAAGTCGATAGAAACGTGCGATCTTCTAATTATTGATGAGCTCGGATATCTGCCTTTCAGTAAGGAGGCAGCAGAACTCCTTTTTCACATTATCGCTGAGTGTTATGAAAGGAAAAGCATAATCGTAACTTCGAATTTAGAATTTAGTCAGTGGAACCGTATCTTCTATGATGCACGTTTAACAGCAGCGTTAGTGGACCGTCTGGTCCACCATGCCCACGTTTTATCGTTTACCGGCGAGAGTTATCGACTAAAAAACGCCTTATCAAAAACGAGTTTGTAAGAAAAATAAGGGCTGGCAAACCTATGTAAAAAACATTGCATTTCTCTGCACTTTTCTATTGCAAAATACAGTCCTCTGCCTTCTTTATACCTTTTCTCAATAGAATTTGGTCTACTACGCTTAGCCAAAAGGTTCACCTCCAACATTTTGTGCTGAGTTATTGTTATATGGTTATATTAAAACCACCAATTCTCCCTTAATATAAATTTCGGTTCCTAAATATCGAAGAAACCTCATGTATATAAATGTTCTGTCACTTCAAAATGTCAATTCATATTTATCTAAAAAACAAAAAAACAGTCATTTAGGAAATAATATCCTAAATGACTGTTTCCATCAAACTTTTTTATAAATTATCGATCTTTATTTAAAATGATCAAACTTTTTTATAAACAATCAAACTTTTTTCAAAAGCTACAACATTTGTAGTTGTAAAAAAGAAACCTTCCCTCCCCCCTTCTCTCAAACCCTTGTCATTCCTGCCTTTCTCCGATTTTCCCATTTTCTGTAGGCAAATGAGTTGTTCCCCCGTTCGCTCCTTTTTTCTCCTATTTTTTGTCAGAATCCTGATTTTTTAGGAAAATAAGTTGTTCCGTAGGAACAGGGATAAAAATGGGTCAGGGCTAAGGGTTTTTCCTGCTTTTTCTCCTGCCCTTTTTCTCTCTTTTCCTCTGGTTTTTATCTTGAAATCGTTGATTTATCGGGCTTTATCAGACGTTTCCTCCTGCCTTTATTCATGCCTTTCTCATGCTTTTTACTGGCTTTTTCTCCGCTTCTGGACACAAAAAAACGAGGAAAACTGGAGGCTATCCTCCGATTTTCACTCGTTTTAGGGAACAACTTATTTAACCAAGGGAACAGTTAATTTGCCTTGGGTAAAACTTCTTTTTGCTATAACATAGAAGCAGGTGATAGGAAAAAAGGGATTAGGGATTGAGTGCTAACATTTTTCCATTATTCCTTTACTTTCAATAATCTTAAACTGTTTAGGGTAACAATCAATGTTGCTCCCATATCTGCAAAGATGGCTAACCACAATGTCAACCAGCCTGGAACAATAAGTACCAAGGCAAGTAACTTAATGCCTAATGAAAAAGTAATATTTTGCTTAATGATTGCCAACGCTTTTCGACTTAGTTTGATTGTATATGGAAGTTTACTTAAATCATCAGACATCAAAGCAATATCCGCAGTCTCTAATGCTGTGTCCGTTCCAGCTCCGCCCATTGCTATACCCACTGTTGCAGATGCAAGGGCAGGTGCATCGTTTACTCCGTCTCCGACCATTGCTACTTTATCATATTTACTACGAAGCTGTTTAATATAGACTAACTTATCTTCTGGTAAAAGTTCAGCTTGTATCTCCATGACACCAACTTCTTTACCGATTGCTTTAGCTGTTCCTTCATTATCTCCTGTAAGCATGACCGTCTTTTCAATGCCAATTTGATGAAGTTTACGAATTGCCTCTTTAGAACTCTCCCTTACTTCATCTGCCACTGCAATAAGAGACATAATCTCTTTAGAAGTTCCTAAGACCATCACTGTTTTTCCTTGCTCTTGCATATTAGTTATCTGTTGTTTAATATTCTTTTCTATGCTATATAATTCCTCGAATAAATTTGGACTACCTACATAATAAGTCGTTCCATCGATATCTGCTTTTACACCTTTTCCTGTAATCGACTGGAAGTTCTCTATATTCACATCTTTATAAGGTAAATTATCGGCTTCAGCTTTTCTTATAATGGCTGAAGCTAACGGATGCTGTGACCCCTTTTCAATTGCAGATGTAATCGTCATTATTTTTTGTTCTTCTTCATTAAAAGCGACAATATCTGTAACAGAAGGAAGACCTTTTGTAAGTGTTCCAGTTTTATCAAATGCAATAACTTTTAATGCCCCTGTTTCTTCTAAGTGAATTCCACCTTTTATCAAAACACCATTTTTCGCTCCATTTCCTATGGCAGTTACAATGGATACTGGTGTTGAAATGACCAACGCACAAGGACAACCTACAACAAGAACTGCCAAACCTCTATAAATCCACTCCTGCCAATCTCCGTTTAAGAATAGGGGAGGAACTACTGCCAGTAATAGGGCAATAATAATAATTCCTGGTGTATAATACTTTGCAAATTTGTCTACAAACGCCTGGGATGGTGCTTTTTCCGCTTGTGCTTCCTCCACCATATGAATGATTTTGGAAAGAGTGGTATCCTCAACACGTTTCGTAACTTTTACCTCTAATAATCCTTCTTCATTCAACGTACCAGCATATACCTCTTCATTGACTTTTTTTACTACTGGTACAGATTCACCCGTAATGGCCGCTTGATTGATAGTAGATGTTCCTTTTACAACAATCCCATCCATTGCAAGTTTCTGACCTGGTTTTACTATCATAATGTCGTCTATTTGAATGTCATCAACTTGAACCGTAATCTCTTTATTTCCTCTACGAATAAGAGCTTCTTTTGGTGCTATATCCATTAGGGATTGGATAGAATTACGAGCTTTATCCATTGAGTATCTTTCTAATGCTTCGCTAACTGCAAACAGGATAACAACAGTTGCTCCTTCGCCCCATTCTCCAATAGCAGATGCTCCTAATATGGCTACCGTCATCAAGGTATTCATATCAAACTTTAAATGAACTAAATTTTTAAGTCCTTTGATAAATAGGGAATAGCCACCAATCAAAATAGAAAGTGCATAGCCTATAGTCGGAATTAGACTTTCCTCACCATATTGTTTGGTCATCATCCAACTTATCAATAGTAAGACTGCTGATATATATACTTTTATATTTTCTTTTTGTTTCCAAAAAGATTCTTGCTTAACAACTTGCTCTCTTTCATTTCTTATCTTTAAATTTTCAAATGCCCCTGCTTTTTCTAACTCTTCAATAGTTGCATTTCCAATAACATCAACTTTCGATGCACCAAAATTTACTTTCGCATCTTGAACTCCTTCAAGTGCTTTGACGTTGTTTTCAAATATTGATGCACAATTTGCACAAGTAAAACCTTGTACTCTATAAGTTTTCGTTTGTTGTTGTTCAGACATGTGCTTTCACCTCCTGATTATGTTCCAATGCAATAAGGATTAACTGTTTAATATGGTCATCGTCTAATGAATAAAAAGCCAATTTCCCTTCTTTTCGATGCCTTAATATAGAAAGTTTATGAAGAG
The DNA here is from genome assembly GCF_041379945.2 of Aneurinibacillus sp. REN35. Lineage (NCBI taxonomy): Bacteria > Bacillati > Bacillota > Bacilli > Caryophanales > Paenibacillaceae > Aneurinibacillus > Aneurinibacillus baijiui. The sequence continues at coordinate 29,812 of NZ_JBFTXJ020000016.1, forward strand.
TACGAAGATGATGGGAGGCTGTCGCTACAGATGTACCTAAGATATTGGCAACATCACAAACACATAGTTCATCTTCTTGACAAAGAGCATACGCAATCTTAGTACGATTTTCATCACCTATTACTTTAAATACTTTGGAAATATTACTGATATCTGCCTTCTCGATTTCCTCTTGAACTCGATTTACTTTCTCTTCATCGTAGCAATAAATTTCACATGTATCTTTTTTACTCACATTCACTTCTCCTTTCTCATTCAAATGTTTATTTGAATATATTATAACTCTAACCCCTTTGTTATTCAAATATATATTTGAATGAAACGAAAAATTATTCTTATCTTTATGAAAATCCCACAAATTAAAGGATTTTATTAATATTCCAAAGAATACAGATACACAATAAAGTTTTTAAACGAGGAGTTCTAAAATGAATAGCACATGGAATCAAATTATCTATAAAGTATGGTCGCCATTTTATGACCAATTTTTCAATAAAGGAATTTTTTTAAAAGCAAGAAGAGAGGTATTTAAGGATATAGAATGGGTTCAGGAGGAAAGGGTACTCTTCGTAGGTTGTGGTACAGGTGCAGATTTAGAGTATGTCCCTCATAATGATATCGACATAACAGCCATTGATTTTTCCAGTGACATGCTGGATAAAGCAAGAGAAAAGTTTCATCATACAGATATTACATTCCTGCAAATGGATGCACAGGATTTAACATTTCCTGATGAATCTTTTGACATTGTAATAGCAAGTTTACTTCTTTCTGTTGTCCCAAATCCTCATAAGTGTATGGAAGAGATGATTAGAGTAACGAAACCTAAAGGGAGAATATTGATATTTGATAAATTCGTTCCTGAGAACCAAGAACTATCCCTTTTCAAAAGGGGAATAAGACCGCTTATCTCCTTGTTGGGTACAGATATTGGATTGAGATTTGAACAAGTGGCTAATCCATTTTCTAAGCAATTATCCATACAAATGGATTCACCAATTATGCTAAATGGTATGTACAGAAAAATTATTGGAATTAAAATCCAAAATGATAAAAAAGTAAGGAATTAAATACTCAAGGTTAATTGAATAAAAAATGCTTTACTCCTTATTGAAGTAAAGCACCATTTGTTTAAGAAGAACATGTACAGACCTTCTATCCTGCACAACAAGATAATTTTGAAACGTCTTTATCAAACGTAAGAGAAGCCAACTTTAACCCTTCTGCCATTGTTAAGTATGGTGCAAGGCTTTCCTTTAAGTCTTCAACAGTTAGACCAAATTTCACAGCTAATGTTCCTGCATAAATTACATCACCAGCATTTTCAGATACAACATGGACTCCTAATATCTTTAATGTTTTCGCATCTGCCACTATTTTGAATACACCTGTGGTTTCACGATTCACAATTGCTCTTGGAACAGCTTCTAAAGGTAATACAGATGTTTTGACATCATATCCTTTTTCTTTTGCTTGTTCTTCTGTTAAACCAACGGTTGCAATCGAAGGATTTGTAAATGTAACACCTGGTACAACCGATAAATCTAATTTTTTATTTAACCCACCAATTGCATTATCAGCGACAATTCCACCTTCATAGGCCGCTACATACACAAATTGTGGTCCAAGTGTTACATCCCCAGCAGAATAAATCTTTTCATTACTTGTTTGAGCATATTCATTTATTTTTATTTCTTTGCGGTTTCCCACTTCAACACCTGCTACACTTAAATTTAGAGAATCTGTATTTGGTTTTCTACCTGTTGCAACAAGGAGTTGCTCTGATTCAATTATTTTTCGTTTTCCTTCAACCGTTACATAAACCTTTTTTATTTCTCCTTCTTGTTCCACACGCTCAAAAGTTGCCCCTTTTATTAGGTTTATACCCTGTTCTGTTAAAGCTCTTTCCACTGCTTCAGAAATCTCAGGGTCATATTCTTTTAATAGACGCTCACTTCTTTGCATAAGTGTAACTTCCGAACCTAAATGATGAAAAAGTTGCCCAAGTTCCATTCCAATATACCCTGAACCAATTACCGTTAAGCGTTTTGGAACTTTTTTTAATTCAAGTAGCGTTGTACTTGTTAAATAATCTACTTCTTCAAGTCCTGCAATCGGTGGTAAAGATGGAGAAGCACCTGTTGCGATTAAAAAGCGTTTTGCTGAAAGTTTTCTTCCATTTACCTCAACTATACTTTCATCAACAAATTTAGCTTCACCCTCAATTAAATCAAATCCATATTTATCAATTAAATTAACATATTTTTGATTGCGGAGTTCACTAACCAATTCATTCTTTTGCTTTACTAACGGTGCTAATTCTACTTCTCCAGCAGATGTTTGTAACCCAATAAATGGATTTGATTTTGCTAAATGATTGATTTCCCCAGCTCGTAAAAGGGTTTTTGAAGGAACACAACCAATATTTACGCATGTTCCCCCAACCGTTCCACGCTCAATCATCCCAACTTTTGCCCCATATTCTATTGCTTTAATGGCGGCCGAAAAGGCCGCTCCACCAGAACCGATAATAAGCAGGTCATAATCACCTTCATTACCTAAATCCACATCTTCCTTTGATAACACATCTTCTATTTCACCAGGTTGATATTTTGCTTCATTGATAGCTCTTTTGGCAATTTCAACCTCTTTATCATCAGGTAATTCAAATAGAGCTTCACCACGACTAAAATTAGCTTTAATGTTTTTAGCTCCTATATTTTCAAGTGCAACAGCCACATGCTCCTCACATCCTGTACAAGTCATTCCCTCAATTTGTATCCGATATTTTTTCATGTGTTTTATCCTCCTTAATCCTTTTATTTTAATTTTTTAATAGCCTTTTAACCATCTACTCTTTTTTAATCTCAGCCTCGAAACCCTACAAAAGCTGTTACCATAAATGAACTAAAAATATCACTAACAGTTTTTACATCTTTCTCATTTCTACACAAAAACAAGCAGAAACGATATAAAATCTTGCTGTTGCTATTTTAACGTATAACCAAATACCCAGTTCTTATAGGTATCCTTCAGCCATTAGTGTATAAACAAGCATCCCTAAAACCAAAACCGTTGTAATCCATAATCCAATAATAGAGCTTCTCTTTTTACACTTTCGCCCATAAATCAAATAAAATGAGTATGCCAATAAAACCAATGTAACTGTTATTAACATCGTTTGATATTTCGTTGCATAAATAGCCAATCCTCCAGCAAAGCCTGTTAAACCAAAAGGAATCAAAATGAAGGGTCCTAAACAACAACCTGCCATCACAAATCCAGAGAATAACGTTGCTACTTGTGAAACTTTCTCTTTCACCACTATCACCACCTATATATTAAGAGCAACAAGAATCATTCTTAGAGCTGGATTTATTTAACTTGTCATAAGAGTAGAATGTTAAGGCAAGAAAAATTGCTAAAACTGGAATTAGAATGTTATCTAAATAGCCAGTTATCGCCCCTAATCCAATAGCACTTAATAAAATAACTAATATCGGTGTAGCACAACATAGTAGAACAACAAATATACCTACCATTCCTGTAATAAAGCTCTTTTTATGTTTCATAAAAATCTCCTTCTTATTAGTCCTCAATCAACGCTTCAATAATAGGACATTCATGTAATTCCTTTTCATCTGGACATCTTTTCTTTAAATCTTTCAACATACGTTCAATCCGCTTTAAATCTTCTATTTGTTTTTTAACTTCTTCTTCTTTTTTTGATACAAATTCAAACATGTCTTGGCATCGAATTTCATCTTTATCAACAACCCCAAGTAATTTATAAATTTCATTCAAAGAAAAACCCAGCTCTTGCATTCGTTTAATAAACCCTACACGCTTAACATCATCCTCTGAATATATCCGATAACCTGAATTTGTTCGAGAAGGTTCTTGTAATAAATTCTGGCGTTCGTAGTATCTAATGGTTTCTTTATTAACCCTACACTTATCCGCAAATTCACTAATACGATAACTCAAATTATTCACCCCATATAAAAGTATAAACCGTGTACTATAGTACACGGTCAAGGATAGTGTTATACATTTTTCTTAAGACTAAAAAATCAATACCCTTCTATTAAAGGAATTGTTATTGGCGTGGTGCAAACAACATCACTGAAACACCAACTAAACATATACCTGCACCCACCCAGTCATATAAATCTGGTGTCTTTTTATCAATACCCCATCCCCATAATACGGAAAGTATTATAAATACTCCTCCATAGGCCGCATAGACTCTTCCAAACGATGGAAAGGTTTGAAATGTAGCAATAACACCGTATAAAGCTAATGCAACACCTCCAAATATACCCCAATAAAACGGCTTACCTTCCCTTAGCCACAGCCAAATAAGATAACCTCCTCCAATCTCAGCAATTCCTGCAAACAGAAATAATGCGATTTTATAAAACAAATATAAACACTCCCTTGAACAATTTAATGAATAATAACCTTTTAACATTCCCAGTTACTTGAATATTTATAGAAACTTCCTATTTTAAGGAAGTTTTGAAATCCCTGTTGAAAAATATTTAAATGAAATAATATTATTTTCACTTCTGGAAATCTTTCGTTTTGGTTACAAAAGACTGCTGAATTACGTCTTTATCTTTGTTTAACAGCGAATTTCTTTCAAGGAGAATCTCAATAAATTCTTTAGCAAAACCAATCAAATCAAAGTAATCAAATATATCATCAATATTGATGTAAACATATCGACAAAATCTTGAATTATAAATAGCCAACTTATCTATTTTAGGAAAGGAAGGTGTAAAGAGAGATAAAATATAATATCCGATAAGTTGCCTCATATGGTCTGCTTTATATCCAAACTGGGACTCAGTTTTTATCTCAATCAACGTGCTATCTATTAAAATATCAGCATCTGCTCCTCCTACTAAAATAGATGCTTTTTCAAATGAAGGATTACATATAAGAGTATGGTTCATTATGAAAAGAGAAGAAAACTTTTGAGTCTCTCTTGTTAAATTTAACAAGTCTGTGATATCCTTTTCTGACACATAAAAAACACCTTGTTCATGTATATAATTAGAACGATAGAAAGCATCCAAATTCCCCAGAATCATACAATCTTCCATCAGTTGAGTATCATCAACTGATTCCCCTAAAATGTAAGAATTTCTTCTTTCAATAATATTATCATAAATAATTTCCCCTTCAGAATAATGGGTAGTTATTGTAAAGTCCCCAAAAAACTTTAGCTCCATATTTTCAAGGATTTCATCTGTGTATTTTTCATGTATGTAATCAAGGACTGCTTCAAACCATTCATCAGATGTTTTATTCTCTTCTTTCATTTTCAAATAGGTCTCATAATAATAATTACCGAACTCTTTTTCTTCTTCTTTTATGAATGGAAGGTGATATTTGTAAGCATCTTTATCGAAAAATTTTTTCTCTGTAAAAAGCAAGGATAGACCCTGATAAGCAACTAAATTATCATTTTCTTGTAATCGGTTATTTATTCGTTGTATAAACGCTCTTAACCAATAATCATATGCGTGTCCTACAATGGGGTTTGCTCTACCATCTGATTTCACAATAATTGGTGCTTTCACAGGAAAGGCAGGACCTTCATTAAGTGTCTGAAAAAACTGTTTCATATTTGGAATTGACTTGAAAAGTTCTTTTATCTGCTTATTATGGTTTAGTAATCTCGTCAATGACATTTACCGTACTCCTTACATATTTCAATTAAGACTATCGAAGAAAAGAGTTACCTTAGCAACTTTACTCAATTTGGTAAAATAAATACTTCTCCCTATTTTTATGTCAAAAAGGGAATTTTTGACTTCCTGCATTAATACACACAGTAATGAAAACAACCACCTTTAAGCTCCGCAAAAAAGGTGGTTGTTTCGTAAAGCAAAAAGGGTGCTCGTTCTCATAAAAATGTCCTTTCGATGCACGAAAACCCAAAGCTCCGCTATCATATTTTACCAAAACTCTAAACAAACAGAAAGTAAATGCAGGAAAGTTGTGTAAATTAAATCATTCTTTCAAATCTTGTTGAAGCAAACACAATAATTCTTCTTTTGATTCCTGTGGAAGAATACTGATAAATTCTCTGATGCCCATATTGAATAAGCACAACATCAACATTTTTTGTCTTTCATTGTTAAAAGGGAGGAAAACTCCTTGAAAGAATTCTAACTTGTTTAATGCAGGAGTATATTCTTCGTAAATCTTATAATTAATAAGCTGAGCTTCTATCTTTGGGATTAACATAAGGTCATAACTACCTCCTCCAGGTTTTAGTACAATAAGGACATTTCCATGCAAAGATAGAATCCCAATTGGAAACGCCAATTTTCTCACTTACGTATCGAAGTTTGTATTTCTTTTGCTCTTGTTCCGAAAGAATTCTTATCAAATTCTTGCCACAATACGGACAATATTCTTTTGGTATTTCTTGCTCATTCTTCATTTTGTTCTTTTCCCCACTCAACTTGTTTACAAATATTTTTCCTTGCCAGTAGATGGGCATCTAAACACGCACTGGAAAAATCAGATTGGCTATATACCTCTTGTGACCAGAAGTTCTCATCATCTCTATCTTTATTATTAGAAACAACATGCAAATTCTCTAACATTTGATAGTAATTCACTCTTCCCCCTCCTCTTTAACGTCTAAATCTTGTTCAGTTAGCATCTTTCGCAATGTCTTCCTTGTATCATCGGAGATGAGTTCTAAAAATCGCTTTAATCCTGTGGCATGTAAACCGAGCAAAAGCATATTTTCAGCCCCATCCAGTTTTCCCTTCTTTAGAAACATGTCTTTTGGTAAGCACAATGAAATCACATTGTCCTCAAGAAAAGCTGGTTCTTCTATTTATCTCTAATTGTTTTGCGAACTGCCACTTTTTATGGTCTTCTCTAAATTGCTCTATTTTGTAAATAGGCACTCCAAACCTTTCAGATATTGGTTCATCATCATAATCAGTGGTCTCCAGATAAATTCTTGCCATTTCTTCCGCTATCTCTTGCCTTGCTTCCTTTTTCATATCCTCCAGAAGTTCTGCTCTAAACTTTTCCTTCCAATCTTGTTCCATTAAGACTTCCCTCCTTTATTTGCGATTCTTATTTCATCATCTCTCCAATAGATATTCTGAAATCTCGTTTAGTGTTGCAAAATACTCCTCTTCCCTTTCCACCGCATATCCATAATTCTGCAATTTAACAGGCGGTGTCTGTAACCATTCTCGAATATCATTATCCAATTCTAATTCAGCATTAAATGATAACACCTCCATCAATTCGGTAATATCAATTTCCTTTTCCAACTTAAATCCCTTATTCATTCTTATATCCTCCTTGTTCCTATTCATCATCGTTCTTTAAGTTGTAATCTGACCTGTTTATAACATCCACGAAACTCATCTCATTCACAAATTAGTCATCTCCTTTTGATTACAGTCTTTAATAAAGCTAACTACATAAGAAAGAAAACTTTCACATAGTAGCCAATGACTAAAGAAACAGCAATAGTAAGTGCGTCTCCAATTAATTCAATAGAAAGATTTTGTAAAGACCCTTTCAACTTTTCCAACAACATTCTCTCTCCTCCTTTCGATACAGTTTGGAAACAAACACAATTAAAAACGCCCAGTCCTATGACTGAGCGTTAATTTATGCAATATGGACTTTTGCGATTAATATAAAAAGTCGCCATTTTGTTTCCTCATTTCAAATAATTATTATTTTCTATAAATTTATGATACCTACAGCTCTTCCCAATATCAAGCCAAACCTTGCTAAACTAATCTTATGAAATAATGCTACTTATCCTTTCAAACTCCACTTCTAATTCCTCTATCCATTCACCCCGAATACCAGCTACCCTCGCTACTCTCCACCATTGCACATCATATCCTTCTCGTTGGCATTCTTTAATCGCCCATTTGATTCTGCGAATTTGAAAATCTCTTACCGATTCAATATGTTGTAGCAAGTATTCATTGGTTTGAGGCAACTTGAATAGATGCTTTTCCAGCAAGGATAATTTGCCTACTTTCTTCCCAACTCTGCTTATCGTTACTCTTTCAGGCTTATTAGGGGAATTAAGTATTTCTTCTACAATTTCCTTTACGGACTCAAGAGTTTCCACATCTCTTTTATCCCAATCCACCCGATTATTTACCATAGTAATTTGCTTCTTTTTTGGAGAGTTTGAATTTAACCACTCCCTATCATTGCGATATAGCCAAGTATAAAGACCACTATTAACCTTCCGCAGTTCCGTTTTACTCTTTTCGGGATATCGCTTCTGCAAATCCAGCCATTCATTACGAAAACTATCCTTGTTAATAAGATTGTCTTTTCTTTTATAACCGAGTTCCGCTTCGGTTTCTCCTAAATTCTGACCATATTTCTTTACCGTATTTACATCTACCTTTAATCTTCTTGCGATTTCTCTCATACTTAAATTCATTTGAAAAAGTTCTTTTAGCTTTGATTCCCATACTTCTCCAAACTCTTTTACTCTTCCAACCTTGTACCTATCATCTTCACTACTATCGGGTCCCTTTCGTGCGTAAACAAACCCACAGGAACAGCTAAATGTCCCAACTGGCCGCTTGATTTTACTGTCATACCGTATAGACACTTCAGTAATTACTGGCTGTAAATAATGGTCTGCTCCCGCATTTAAACATGGAAAAGGACTTTTGCCAAAAGGTAAATACTCATTTTCCTCATTCCATAAGTCTTCCAACGTAATTCCTAAAAATTGAATCATCAGCAGATGTCTAATTGGATGAACAGTTTTACGTGGTTTTCTAACCATCATACTTAACCAGCAACTTTCATTATTAGTAACGGATGATTGGACTATCGTTAATAAATTCTCCCCATAAAACTCAAGAAACTGCTCTCGAAGTTCTTTTTGCTTTACACTTCCATTTATATTTGCTAATCCCATCAACTTTAACCTCTCTATATATTGAGAGAAAAACCATTCAGGTGGCTTATTGGAATAACGATTGTTTAATAGTTTATCCACATTATCTACAACTTGAATATAATTGGGGATAAATTCAGATTCTATAGCATCTTCTATATTCTTTGAGGTTGTATGTTCTTCGGTTAAATTGCAATTGTCTACAGTTGCTGGAACAAACTCATTTTTGTTAAAGTGATGTACTAATACTTTGCTGTTGTACAGTAAGGTCTTATGCTTTGAACAAATAATAATCCCAGGAATTTGGTGACTTCTCACCCAATACACTTCTCCATATTTCTTTAATGACTCTGTCGCACACTCTTTGCACATCCTAATATATCTATTCTCTGCAATTGTACTTGCCATAACACCTATTCGATTATGGATGCTTCCACCGCTGTTACCCTGCATAGATTGCAAGATGCTTTTGGCACGTTCTGGCGGAAGAAAGGCACTATAAAATGGATATAAAGTGTTCTCCATTATCAAATTTTCCGCAGTATATGCACTTCCAATCGGTAAATTGCTTATCAAGCTATCTATGTTGGCTGGTAAATCGACAACAGTAGTGACAGAACGAGAGCCAAATAACTCTTCAATGGTTGCCTTGGGGCTGATGTTCCCACTTCTTATATGGAAACGTGCTAATGTACTATATAACAACTCATTCGGATACGGTGTTGGAAAAAAACCAACCATTATTCTCACCCCACACTGAAGAAATCATTTTCTATCACTTTAATAATTCCTTTTTCTTTAAGTGCTTCATGGGCAGATAGACCATTTGCTTTTCCTTCCGAAACAATCAATCTTAAATCTTGCTTGTTTTGCAACTCCATTTTCTTTGGTAATTTAGTCGGTTTAGGGCTACTTTCTTCTATATTTATAGACAGCTTAAACGCCTCTTTTACAATCCCCTTTATATCAAATTCTTGTCCTTGCTTTTCAATCACAGTATCAATACACTTTTTTGCCTTGCCTGGTTCAACATCCAACTCAATTAACTTTAAGATAGACTGTTCCCTCACGTTTTCCTTCCAATTTTTCTCCTGCTTTTTCTTCGCTTTTTGAATTTCTTTTATTTTATTGTTCATAGAAACAGTAGAAAATTCCTGATTAATAAACCCTTCTACATCTATAGGTGCGATATCTTCGTATCTCGAAATAGCTTTAATGTCGCCACTTCTTATAGCATTAATCATCGGCTGAATTAGTTGCAAATTCTCTCTTGCCACTTTTCTTATTAATGCAGGAGTTATTTGTTCCTTACCACTGGAAATTGCCTTTACTTGAGCCATGACAAAAAGTTTAATCGCAATATCTGTTATTCCGCCAGATTCATCATATAAAATATCTTTAAACTCTTGTGTAAGAGCAGTTGGCTTTCTCACCCACTGATAATCCCACATTCCTTCGAGAATTAAATCCCAATTAAAATCCTTTTTCATGCGTTCTATCACCATATCACCCTGACCACTGCCTCTTCGTGCTTGGCGGAGGTCGCCTCTTAAATAAGGAAGTGCCTTTGGTGTTCCTATCAAAAGAATAGGAGTTCCCATATTAGATAAGTAATGAAAGAAGTTCATCATTTTTTCTGCTCCACCAGATTTGGCAACGCTCAGCGACTGCACCTCGTCTATTACCAGTAGTCCAACCCCATGAACCCTAAGCATTTGAGATAAAGCAGGTTGCATGGAGGCTATGGGCATTCTTGCTGAACCAAACCGCTTATAATAGCTTGTACCCAATAAACTATCCAAGCTCCTATATGCATCAATACAAACGCCTTTAATATTTCCATCGAATGAACAATCTAATTTAAGCCAGACCAACTGATACATATTAAAATCATTATTCTTATAGCGAGAATGAACAATAAGTTGTGGCAGAGCTGATAGTACCACATTTATCATTCGGCTTTTACCGATTCCTGATGGTCCCAAAATCGTCATTGCAGAAGACGTGCTTTTTAAATTGCCATTGTACATATCTATGTTTGCGTTTAGAATCGACTTGTAGTTTTCGTGCAATCCTTGAGCGAATTCTGGTTTAAAAGGATTTTTATGAACATAACCCATACGAATCATCCTGGAGACCCTTGACTCCAAATCAAGCGTTTGAAAAATTGGCTGGTAATATTGGAATAATCGCTGGACAAGGTGCAGTCTTATATGACTATCCAAGTTACGTTCATTTTCATTAAAAGGTGGATAATAGGCTAATTTATCAACTACCTCCTCCTTTGAAAGAATGGGAGGAAGAGCTTCGATAAAAGGATTGTTTCTGTATTCCATCACTTCCTGGTCTCTATATTTTGCCATTACAGCTTCTCCACCGTTTGGAATTATTACTTTATTCTGTTTTTCCATACGTTCTCTCCTTCTGCTTCTTTCTTAATAGGGCCATTTCATTTTCAAACTCTTCTGGTCCCTCTTCAGGTTCTTGATTATTCATTCTATTAAATGAAAGAACTTGTCCCTTTTCGTTCGTCACTTTCTTATCAAGTTCAAATGCCTCATTTTCTTTGTTAATCATCTTTTCTATTTGCCTATTTTTACGAATTCCCTTTAGTTTTTGTGTCTTGCTCTCAGTTTCATCCTGCTGTTCCCTCGTCATTTTCTCTGCTTCTTGAACGATATTTTCTATCTCTGAAATTAAATCAATTTTGGATTGTAACTGTTCATCCTCTTTTTGCTTTTTCAGTAACTTTTCATATTCCTGTAAGTATTCAAACTCTTCAATACTCTTGTTTATGTGAACTTCTTGGTATTCCAGAAGGTGGCATTTCTCAAATTCTTTTCCGTCTTCCTTCTTTATATATATGAAGTTTAAATTTCTTGGGTCATAGGATATATGAATCTTTTCTCCACTACCACTTATACGAACACGTTCAAAACTACCTTCTCTAATAAGATTTGAAGAAGTGTAAAATAACCCTTTGAATTTAATTCCTTTACCAGTTATATAAGCATTTGCAGTTGGCATCAGACACAATTTCACAGTATCTTCTGAAACAGAACGCAATAAACCAGCACGATTTTTCATTCCCCAATTCCATAACTTTATTGGAATAGGCTCTATATCATCGCTAATCATCATTTCTTCACGATTATAATTAGAAAGCCAACTTTGGTTATATTCGAGAATCGAATAAATCATAACTTGGGTAAATTGGAACAAATCGAGAACGCTATCAAGACGATAATCTCGGCTTCCTCTCTTACGGAAATCAGTTTTCACAGTTCCAGGTAAAAATGGTTGTACGGATTTCTCATTAATAATTTGAAATTTTCTTTCTACAAAAGGTTTCATATCGGCTCTATAGGGACTTGTGTTCTGTACTTTAACATGTAAGGAACTAACAAGTGTCTCAACCATCTTACCCTGCAACTCTCGGTCAGCTATCAAAGTATCGCAAAGATGGCGGGATGGCCATTGCTCCTCTATAATCTCAATATCGTACTCTTTGCAAAAATCCACTTTATTACTTGCCGAATTAGCAAGAGCACTCATAGCCCCATTCCAAGAAGGTCCTTCTAAGCCCACATATAGTCCTGTAATCATCATGGAAAACTTGTCCACACAGAGGTAGATGACGGGCCTTCCGATTATCCAATTTCTGTTATATCTGGAGACTAAGTAAACATCAGCAATGGTGGCATCAATTTCGTAATAACCTGGTCCATAAGCCTCTACTGTAGAGTTACCAAATAATGCTCTATGATTTTGCAAATACTCTTTCGACCCCTGCCTTGAGTATATTTCCTTCTTCAAGTTTCGCTCCTTATAAAAGAAGTATTTAAACTGTCCAAAGGTTGGAACTTCACTGGATGGTTTTAATATTGGCTTCCTAATGCCTCCATCTATCCTGTAACCATCTGCATAAAATTCCTTCCTCATTAACTGGTATGCAGTGTTTAAGGAGTTACCAGACTTTGTATAGTAAAATTTATTAAGTGCTATCCTAAATATCCGTTTCGTTTCTTCATTGACATTTACACCTTCACCCACAATATCTTTATATTTTTTTGGTCTCCCCCTTTTTTTACCTGTTGCTTGTTTTTCCTGAGACCTCCCTATATTCTTGTAATCTGGCAAAAGGGCATTCATGTGTTTTCCCCTTTGCCAATATCGCCTTAAATACTTGTAGACTGTTTTATTACTTACTCCAAATTTTCCACTTGCCTTTTTAACAAGTTCTGCACGTTTCTTTGCATTAAAAACTTCTGGTTCATTTTCTTTCTCCGCAATGGCTTTTATTATCTCCCATGCTTTATTCCGAATCTCCTTCTCTTTTTCACTAATCTCATTATCATTTCTAAAAATTTGGAAAGGGTCATCTTTAATAACGGTTGCACCTTTAATCTCAATATCATTAACAATGTCTTCTACATTTTTATATATTGGAGTGCTCTTGTTAGCATAAATATCAATCAAAACTGCAACTGTATAATCACTGCTAATCCACAATATTCTTTCAACGGTATCCTTTAACGAATCTCCCGTATAACCGATTAACGTATTAACGGTCAATAGCAATTTTTATTTCACCCTGCCTTTCTTGCGGAACAATCTCTAAAACTTCTGCCGATTGGTTTAATTCAATCTTCTTATTCATATCTATTTTTATCTGTTTTGTTGTTAATAAATGTTTAAATAGCAACAACCCTGAACCAGCTTCAAGATTTAGTTGAGAATCAACTGAACTTGTTATCTCCCGAACTGGTCTTTTATTTTTATAGAGTGATTCCAAAAGAATTCCTGAAATATACGAAATATCACCTTTAGTAAAATCCGTTGTTTCCTCTAAAAACCTCGCTGGATGTATCCACTCGATGTTTTTCGCCTTAACTATTGGAAGCTCCTTTTGGGTTAATAACGCCCAATCAATACCTTTTTTCCAAAAATAACGTCTTATTAACTCGAAGCGTTCAATCACTGCCTTTCTTTCCAATTCATGACTTGCTTTAACACTCCTTGCAACATCATAGGTATTTCCGTCATTTCCCCTAACTGTAATTAGAAAGGTCGTGGTTAAAATGTAGGGAAATCCCGATTGTTTATCCTTAAATTTCCTTATATCTATATCTTCTTGCTCCCCAACTACTTCTTCAAAATCGTATAAAGGCACATGCTCTTTCACTTGTAAAATTGAATCGTCAAACTCAGTTAGGTAGAAGAATCGTGTTTCTATATCCGACAGTAGGTGGACAATCCGATTACATCGCCAAGTTCTTAAACGACTGCTTCTGCCAACCGAGCCGAAGTCCTGCACTCGAATAAATCCTTTATAGGATTCAAATTCTCCCTGTCCTCTACCTTCCTTTATATACCTTTGTAATTTTTCCTCGTTCCACTCACTTCTCATTTCTTACACCAGCTTTTCTGTTTCTATTAATTAGAGCTTGTACTTTCCCAAATACGACCTTATTTATCAACGGTTTATGATTCCCCTCGATTATCAAATCACTGTGTCTTAAAACACCTTTATAAAAATCATTCTTTAGTATCCCAACCAAGGCCTGTTTGCTAAATCTGTTCCCCCTACTGCTTCTTACCCCAGAGTTGTCTAAATACTTTTTAAGTTTCCCAAGACTGCGTAACTCCAAATACTTTTTGAAAATCAATTCGATAATGGCCGCTGTTTCTTCATCAACAATAATCTTTGCTTTATCATTCCACTTATAGCCAAGAGGAGCATTCCCACATGCTTTATCGCCCATTTTAATTTTTGTTCTACGGCCTTTGTTGAGCTTCATAGCGATACTCATTCTCTCATATTGGTCGAGCAATTCCATCATCCCATTAACCAAAAAGTCATTTGGATTTTTCGTGTAAATTCCGCTGTAATTAGGCTGTTCAATGCTGATAACGTCAGCCGAATGCTTCTGAAATTCTCTGTGAACTAAAACTTTGACTGTATCACTTCTCCAAAGTCGGGAGGTGTTTAATACTACAACTTTCTTTACTTCACCAAAAGAACTAATTAAATCATTTAATCCGTCTCTGTTTGCAATCGTTCCAGAGATTCCCTCATCTCGAAATACTTCAATTAGGTCGTATCCATTCTTTTGGCAAAAGTCTATAATTGCTGATTCCTGCGTTTTTAACCCATACCCATCCATTTGAGTTTTTGTACTAACCCTTATATATCCAAAAACATCCAACTTGTTCTTCCCCCACTTATATGTAGTCAATTATTATTCATAACATCTGACTTAAAAGCTGAAAAAATATAGGACTATCAATGTCCAGTTGCTCTTTAAGTCGTATGTTAATGAATTGGTCAATTTATTAGTTAGTTGCATAGCCCTTTTCGGTATCACCCCCTTGAATATAGTCATTGGGTATAAAAAATAGCCAGTAGTCAATCCAAATGGTTTTTTTTGGAAAGACTACTGGCTATTCTAATTTTTTTATAAAAGTCGAAAGGGCTGAATCTTATCCCCCGCCCTTAGATGTTTTTCTTTTGTCATCATCTTATCTCAAGGGGTAACAAAACTCAAGCATAAATTGATTGAAAAATTCCAACATACACATCCAAAAGAAACCAAACTGATATTGCTATAACGTTCAAAGTTCACTCAGATTAGTAAGATAAACAGCATTACTGCTATCGTTCTTGTCTACAATAGAGTCCTTAGTAAAAATGTATTTGCTACTATCCAGTGTTTTCCTAATGCTTCTGAAATAGGTTTCTGCCTCTCTCCTTGTATAGAATATTTCTGTGTTCCCCATATTCCCCCAACACTCGACAGCCCAATTCTTTTCCATTTTTAATTTCATCCCTTTATTCCGAGTTTCTTCTATTATATATCTTATATTTTATAAATCTGGATTCATTTATACAAGACCCTTGTTCTTTAAACTGACCCTCACCTTCCTAAGTTATCATACCTCAATAAATATGAAGAAAATCTATTCAAATTACAGGCAAAAAGAAAAAAACTGCAATAATTAACTCGCAGTTCTTCTAAGGCTGTCCTAACCCAAGTTCTTCTTAATTCTTATTCCAATCCTTTTACTTAGTTTTATATTGATAATCAGACCTCCTATACACATCACACCAATCACACCAGTAAACAAACCCATCAAAAATGTCATTTCTTTTGTAATATAATCGCTAATATTTATTACCATAATAAGAATGATAAGGGCAAATATTGTTCTCCGATGGCTTTTCAATATTCTCATGCTCTTTTTATCATCTTCAAGATTACTATTTATTCGATGGACTGACCCTAACATATTTAGCACTTTCTCTGCCTCCTTTTTTGTCGTTGTATTTTATTATAGATTTAGCGAAGATATCTATAATCTAAAATAATGGAAACTGAAGGAGAATTACTAAGCCCTGATTAATCATCTTCTAATAGGGGATTTTTCTTATAAACTACAAATTGCTTTATCTCCTCTTCCGTTAAGTCTTCTACATCGACATTTTTCGATTTACAATACTCCAGCAATGCCCGAACTTTGACTTTATAATGTGATGGAACAGCATAGACACCATCATTAATATCAAAATCATCATCAAACATTATAAACACCTCCATTTACCCAGATATATTCTCAATACCTCAATCAATAAAACATTTAAAAGTTCCTGCAATTTTCCATTTCTTACTTGACTCTCTTATGTTATTTTCAATATATTTCAAGAATGCACCATATCCCTCCATATATATTTTGCCCTCAATAAAGAACACCAACATCGAGAATTCCACTCTTAACAAATCCCATGCTGACACCTTTACTTCGTCAGTAATAATATTGGATTGAAAACAAGGAAATCTCCCCTCTTCTGCCAGTTCAACTAACTCTTTTAATGATGATAATTCACCCATCATTTCCGAAGCCGATTCAAAACAATCTGTGTCCCATTGCTCTTGAGGACACATCGAATATTGATATTGCATAAATTCCTGCATTTGTTCTAAGGCTACCGTTTCTTTAATCTCAAAAATGACTTCTTCATGAGTTTCATTTATTTCGTACAAGGTAATATCTAAGTGTTTATTTAACTCATTTATCAATCCTTCTAATGTAACCTCTAACTTATCCAATCTTTTTTTATCAACTTCCAATCTATAACAAATTCCCATTTGCAGATATTGCCCCATTATTCTCCCTCTCCTTTACCTCTATCCTTACTTCCTGCCTTCTCCCTGTTCCTTTATATATTCAATCAACAACTTTTTCAGGTCCATCGATAAAATCTTAGAACTGCTTATTATTTCTTGGGGAGGTGTGTCTTCGATATCTCTCTTTGCAGATTCCAAACGATATTGATAAATCCTTCCCATTGATTCTTGGTCAAAAAATTCGTCATTTTCTACATAACTATCAAATTTATCTTTCACATATTCTACGAATTCCGACTGTTCCACTACCTCCACAGCTCGATGATAACAAATTCGACAGTGCTCTATAATTTTTGGCAATGGCAAATAACCCAAACAATTTACTGCTAATTGCATCCTGCTTTCATCAGATACTTTTGCTGAAATAATTTTTAAAGCCTCAACAAATCCAGCTTCAAAACCTTCATTATAACCAATTTTATATGGTTCAGTATCCCTCATGCTCTTCTCCACCTTCATTCCCAAATATATGGTCTATATTTACACTTTCCGAATATAAATGTTCAGGCTGAAAATCTACCCCATTTTCCCAAGCAACCGTACCCGCTACGTTGTCAACCATTGCTGTTCGGAACATATCAATATCATCACGTACTTCTTCTAATAATCCTTTATCATCTTTCAAAAATTGTTTAACATTTAAGAGTCGATATTCCTTGTTATTAAATTCCATAATTAAATGAAATGAGGTGGTTGCATAAACCGATGTTAATCTCATATTTTCTTCTCCCCTTTCCGTCTAAAGAATCTAAACTTCCTTTTATCCATTTCGTCTAATAAAACCAGAGCTTTTTTATGTTCCTTTAGAATCGGATGGCTAATATCAGCAACAGCCATCTTTTTCCCAAAATTCGGATTAACGCTCTTTTTATTTCTCTCGAATGCCATTAACTTCTCTCCTTCTTTTAATAGATTCTTTTTGGTTTTTAGTACTTTTTAGAAATTGCTTTACCTCCATAATACAAATACATAGCATTGAGCAAACTCTTAAGGCTTTTCTTCTCATTGTTTTTAGGCAAAACAAAAGACATCTTGCATATAGGCGAAATTTTCTTTTTTTTAAAAGAAAACTGCCTATTACAAAATGCCTCTAAAAATTAGCTTTACTAATAAATGAACCTCTATTATTTATAGAATATAGCTGGATTGAAGGAATTGCAACAAAACTTTAAACAAAATAATACATATCAGCATCAATCCCACCTGGCTCTTCTTGAGATGTAAAGAAAATATCATTTCCGTTTATATGACACTCCAAATGTTTAACTGCAATTGCATCGAAATTATAGAATTTTTCTGGAATGGTATATTGTTCATTCAAAAAATCTTTAAAGCAAATTTCTTCATCCGACCAAGACATTTCTTGCATGTCTTTCCCATCCATATAACCATTAAAACAAACCCAGATATAATTATCTTCATATTCGTTTCCATAATCTCTTGAAGAAAATTCTCTTCCGTCATATTCATGCAATTCTTCCTTTTTTGCAAACATGATTCTGGTTTTATCCGTAGCACATTCTTGTAAATGCTCCTTTACCCTGTCCACTAAGTTTTTTTGAAATGGACTCATTTCAAATCCCTTCTTTATTTTATAAGTTGATTGATTCGATACATTACTCATTTCTTTTCCTCCCATTTTTCATATTATTTTATTAAAAATACTTTATATTATAGATTTTTAGGCTTGGGATATAATCATTCAAATCTGTTCGGTTTACGTTTTACACCACTGCTTCTTCAAGAAAATCAGGGGTTAGTAAAATATACTCTTCAATCAAATCCTTCACCTTCATTAAGGTTTCATGGTCATTTATAACCTTATCAATATCAGATGAATCCTCATTATGAATAATCTTGCCATCTACTATTCTTAAATTCTCATATAGATATTTGGCATAGCAAATTTCTTTTCTATCATACGTTGCTTGAACAATGTTATTCTCAAGATACAGGTTAAATGATAGAACAAATTCGGCATCCGTTTTCTCGTTTTTCCAAGGGCGATGTTCATGGAGAAACTCTACCTTATTGTCCATAAGATTCTTTAGCCATTTTTGATGGTATTCGTCATAGGATTGAAGTTCTTCTTCATACCAACCATCAATATCTGGCTCTTTTTGCTTCCGATTATATCCCCGATATTTCCGAACTGACTTACCTTCAACAACTGTATGCCATTTGTTTTCATACCAATGCCCTTCAGTAAACCAGTTGATAATCCCCCTCGGATAATATCCTCTTGGAATAAAAATACTTTTGACAAGGTACTTTAACCATTCATGACCACCGTAAGATTTTTCATTTCTGTTCCAAGCTAATCCTAATCGGTCATCTGTTACTGTCCAAACACCCCATAATTCTGGCTGACCTGGTGGTGGACAATTATGGTCAATAACATATTTAGATTCAAACTCTCTTTGACTTTTGGGTTTCATATCTTGAACTCCGAAGAAAAATTCACCCCAATACCCTATTTCCGACTTTAAGGCAATTCCATCCTGTTCCAACTTATCCGCATCCCAACGCATTCTTCTTGTTTTTCCAAGCCCCTTAATAATGTTGTAAGTTTCATCATCCAGTGGCTTATCTAATTCAATTCTTCCTTCATAGTAAATGTTGTATCCCATTTTGTTTCCTCCTAATTTCATTATATTTAAAGTTATTTATCTTGAAATTTCCCAAGCATATTTTTTGTTAAATCACTAAGATGTGTTTTAGTTATCTATAATTATTTAAAAATGCAAAAGTAGATTCTACTGGAAAACCTAAGATTAAACCTACTATCATACAATCAATCATGTAGTTGGGATTGGCATAATCATAATCAAAGAAATCCTTGAATTCGCAATCAGTTATTTTTCTTAACTTAGTTGCATTGGATTCATTTAATTCAAACCCCATTTTTTCATTTAGAATTTGATAAGAACAAATAAGCTGTTCTATATCAAACAAATCTCCAATCTTACCTATATTTGCAAATCCCAACTCCACATAATCCTCTCTGAAATGAGGCATAATCTTATAATCCAGATTTCCTTCTACCATTTGAATAAATCTGTCTATCTTAGATTTTTCTACAACAATAAATCCCATTGGTTTTTGCTTCTTTAAGACGTACTCAATTAGCCTTTCGTTAGTATCAAACTGTTGTCCATCTGGTAAAGTAGCACCATACCCACCACAAAAATATAAATTGTCCCATCGATGCATAGGGCTGGAAAATGGTATATCAACAATTGGAAATCTGTATTTTGTTTGAAAATGTCCATTGTCTAAAGAAATAGCATGTCTCATATTCTTAAAGTCTCTGAAATAGAATCCTGACAACCCATAGCCATCCCGATTCTTATATCTTCCTATATCGGATGTATTGCTACTGACCCAAGAATGACCGCTAACAGGAAGCAAGTTACCTTTAATAATCCCTTCACCAATCTGATTCGATTTAACACATGTTTGATTCATTAAAGTTTTCCTCCTTGAACATATTTATTTACATAAGCCTTATTTTACTTTTAATTGAATCTATTCATTTTTATCGCTTCACTTGTTTAGGAAAGCCAACATGTGAGCTTCATCCACGACATCTAACACAAATGCCTCCTCTACTGAATATCTAACTTCTGTAAGTCCATATTCGTCTCCATAGACAAAAAGAATGAATTTAGTTTCTTCCTTTCCCAGACTAAAGAAACCATTTAATTTGTATTTTGAATTTAAAACTTCCACGACATCAAAAAGTCTATCAGCTCCTAATTTCACTCTTATATCTGGAATTTCCATTTGTGAATAAATATCATGGATAGCTTCTTTTACCGTTGCTTTTTCTCCCTTTCCTAACAACAAATCTTGAAGTTCTTCTTTAAGGTTTTCCAATATTTTTTAGTAAACTACGATTTCATACCACTTTTCATTTAGGTCCGAACCGACAGCAGTTCTGAAATATCTATCAATATCCGTACTACTAAAACGTAAAGACCTACCATTGCTTTTATGACATAATTCCACCGCCATTGCCTTTAGTCCCATTAGTTGAGCGGATGTAAGAGACTCAGCCTTTTTCGATATTTGCTCAATTGTTTCCATCGGAAAGGTTTTATAAAATCCCCTAAGAAAATCACTCTTTTGGTAAATCAAAAGCATGAGTTCCCTCCCTGGCTTTCCCCAATCCAGGCATATTCTTCATTTACTAAACAAACGAAAAGTAGCAATGCTTCTTCTGCAGTAAATAATCCCTCAACTTCTCTTTTAGCCATTTCTGTAAAATCATTGGCGTAACGCAAGATAGTATATAGTTTTTCTTCTACACCAAACTTCAGGTTGGATTCCTTATTGAAATCCAAATAGGTTTGTTGATTAAAACATTTAAGGTCTTTAATTTGTTCAATCAATGGTTTTTCCAAATAAACAGATATACCTTTTCCTTCATCTAAGTTACACATCACAATTCCCTCCAATTTTTCTATAATTTGATATGTGGTAATAAAAGTGCATCACCAACTCCGTATCACTCGGTAAGTGACAATACAAACGTGTTTTCGCTATCAAATTTTCAAGGAACGACAAAAAGACCGTATTTATTTTTTGCAAGAACACATAGGTAGACACAACCATAGGGAAAAAATCCTTTTGGATATAGTCAAAAAACCTATATGAAATTACAAGAAATAAATACGGCCTCTTACCGTCATCAGATAATAATACATTAATAAAAATGTATAAGTTAGTTTCAAAAAATCTTCTTTAGGCAACAAAACATTTGGCGTTGCCTATGTTCCTAATTTACACTCATATTTATTATATGTCAATAACTTTCTTATCGACTATTGTCTTACCAATTTATATGCTGGTGGAACTCTTTAGAGGAAGGCTCATTGAATTAACGTATGAGGACAAAATTTTAACAACTTTATATTAAGCAATTTCTCTCTTGACCTTTTTAATTAAAGCAATAAGCATCTTTATAATCTCGCAAATTTCCTTTTCCAACTGATGGTAGATTTCTAAACTCACATAACCGACCCGATAAATTAGCTCAATTTGTGCTCTTACCTCGTATGCAGAACCGTTCGCAATTGCGTAGAAGTGCAACATCTGATTAGGAAAGAGACCTGCATAACCTTGTCCCTCAGCGAGATTACTTGAAATCGACACCGATGACCTCTCGATTTGCGACCTTAGACCGTATTGTTCGTGTTGCGGA
Source organism: Aneurinibacillus sp. REN35 (assembly GCF_041379945.2). Classification (NCBI taxonomy): domain Bacteria; kingdom Bacillati; phylum Bacillota; class Bacilli; order Caryophanales; family Paenibacillaceae; genus Aneurinibacillus; species Aneurinibacillus baijiui. The sequence goes on from NZ_JBFTXJ020000016.1 coordinate 52,136, forward strand.
AAACTCTTTGTCAGCGAGTAGATTTTTTCCGTTAATGACACTGCCTTGTTCCAAACATCTAATTGTTTGAAGTCCCTTGCGAAAATGTCCTGTCCGTTCATATCCTTTTTCACTTTTTCTCTCCTCCTTCTTTTCTATTAAGCAGTTCTATATAAGTTTTCGAGGCTTCTAATATCGTCTACTGTGTTTAAATGCAAATACTCCTTTGTTGCGATAATTATGCTGTATCTAATTTCCGCTAACTTAAATCGCATTTCTTCCAGTTCAGCAACGCTAATATCTAAAAAGCACGTTTCTAATAAGGATTCTTTTAACTCGTTTACTTTTTCCTGCATTTGCTCCAGCTCTTCAATCGCCAGTGGTTGTAATGAATGGAGAAACAGCGTTCTTTCCAGTTGGTCGATGGCTATTTTAATTTGTTCGGTGGTCACTATATCGTCTTCTCCTTTCTATCAATTACCTCTTATGTAATACCAGTTTATCAATTTACAAGTTTTTTTAGGGGCAAAAATGGTTCTATGAGGTTCTACTATTGTTCTCCATTTTCAAAAACACCGTTCCTATAAAAATATGGTTCAAACGCTATTTTACTGGAATAAATTGTATCTCAAGTCCTTTATTTGATTAAAGTAGTGGAATGTTGTTTTGCACATTCGTATGATGAAGAACTTGGATTGAATTATGTCCAAATGCTCTAACGAAAAAAGTTGTGTATGCTGTCTTCTTGTATAAAGGAGATTAACTAAAAAACAACTTTTGAGATATTCCACATAATTGATATTCCTACATAAAGGTGAAGATGAAATATTCATTGCCATTACAATACAATGTGCCAATAGCACAAAAATAATCCTATTCTTTCAAAAAATCTAAGGTCTTTAATAAAAACAATGAACTTTTACATAAAAGCCTTCGCTTATCTATTAAAATGTCAAAAGACTATTTTCAAAAAGGTACTACATCAAAGCTGATACATTAACAATCCAGAATATCTTAGAACTAAACAAAACAATCAATATAATGTATTATTTCATTTGCACAATAGACGGATATCCAACATTAGCATTTTCATCTTGTCAATGAATAATAGGTTAGCTAAAATAGCTCTTTTGTTACCAAAAGAACCGAAGCCATCTATTCAAAATGCCATAGTACAAATAAAACAACCAATAACAAACAACTATAGCCAAAACATTCAATAGATTTTGGTATAACATCAATACCATATGCTTATGCAAAGGAACTGTATGATACAAAGCAAATGGATAATAGCACTTCTGACTTTTTAAAGTTGTTGTTTTTCTTTATCCATTTGGCTTTATGTAAAAGTTGGGGTTTTATTTTATACCATCCAGTGTTTGCATTAATAAGGTGTACTATAATCACAGATGTGACTGGAATATCTATAAACAATTTTCCCTACCATCTGTTCATTGCATAAAGATACCTATAGTTTAATGGATGCTAATGATATTCCCCCTGGCTCTTCAGCAAACGAATGTGCAATATAACTATTTATGAGTTAACAGAAAAAGGATGCCTGTAAAGACATCCAGTAATTGGTTATTATTTAAAAATGAGCTTTTGACCTTGGTTTTCGATATGATTTGCTTGTAAAAAGGAATCCAGCGTTTTTAATATTTTTGCAAATAAGTGTTTATCCAGAATACCTACTTGTTCTCTAAGCTCCTTCTTCCTGATGCTACATGCTATCTTTGCATTAGCCACAAGAGCTTCCTGAACTAACAATACCTTCTTATCAAATGTGGATTGTTCCTTCGGCTTTCTATCAGATTTCTTCTGTTTGCTTTCTACGGTCAATTTTTGGCTTACGTATTGCACATTTTGCAATTGATTTAATACAATATCTACCGCTTCTTTATTACTGCAAAAAAGATAAATGTCGGCACGTTTTGATAAATCTCTATTAATCCTTTTAATCGCTTGATAAATCTCCCCAGCTACTACCGATTTTCTAATCGCTTCCACTTCTTCATGTTCAAATACTCGAATATCCCCGACTGCTTTTCCACTTAACTTTTGCAAATATACAAACTGCATTGAATAGTCAATATATGAATAATTCGGGGTTTTAAGTATTACTACCTTATCAAAACCCCTGAAATCATTGCGGCCTATAATATTGCCAAAATACTCCACCTCTATTTTTACATTAAGAAACTCCTCTATTTCTTCCAAACTATCACCCATTTGAGCGAATTTCAGCAACAAGGCATCCTTAACTCTGTCCACACTATCTTTTTCGGTTACGAATAAAATCTGACTGCCATTGCTAAATTCAACTCTTTCAAGGGATTCCTGGAAAAAACTTATGTATTTGTCTAAGTTCCCTTTCCCTGTTTTGACTTCAAAATGATGGAAGTTTGTTTGGGAATAATCAAATATTGAGGGCTGGTTTTGGATGGAGAATAGCTCTTTAAATATTGAATAAGTTTCATCGAAGTTTCCGTTCGCATCTAACACAACGTTATTTTCCAGCATTAGGTAGCTTATTGCCTCGAACGTGTGAAACTGATTTTCAAAAAACAGTCCACCATTTTTTATAAGATTCTTCACCTTTAACAGTAACATCTTATGATTCTTGTCTGTAACCACGCCAATCAGTTCATTGAGTGCGGTTTGATATTTTAAGAAGCAATCAACCTTAAAACCAATCGAAAACATTTCCTGCTTACTCACAGAGCCAATTAATGGTGAATAATGATAAAACTTTTCTTTTAAAATTCCCGCTAATTCTTCCATCAATTTGCCTTGTTTATACAGGTCAAAACTTCCCCAAAGGTTGCCGATATCTTCAATGGAAATGCTTATTCTCTCTACTAAATCCATTCGTTCATCAATAACTAAAATTTGCCGATTGTCAATTAATTCTGGGTGCAATCCCCGACAAAATTGTTTATACATTGAATGACTGCAGACAAGTATTTGTGCTTCCATAACCTTTTTTAATTTCCTTTTAGACTTGTTATCTTCGCCAGTAATCCCAACAGCAACTTCCTTTCCAGCAAATTCGTTGATACGAGCAACTGTTGCCTCAAGTTGATTGTCTTTTACAAATCGTTGTACATATAAAGCTCGGTAATCATTTTGCTTGGTCATTTCACCTAAAAACCTTTGCGACTCTCTTGACTTTCCACTACCAGCTTCAAACGGATAAACTATGAATTGGTCCCTTCTCCATAATTCCTTATTGGTAATTTGTTGTCTTAGTTGTTCAAAATCATAAGTTGATTTATTCATTCACTTTGCCTCCTTGATTAAATTTGATTTTATTAAATCAAATAAACAAGAGGCATTATATAGATTATCTGCTCTACCCTGTTTTACCTAATATTTCACAAAACGACAGCTATTTCATTACTTTAAAAAGAGATGTTTAACCTCAAATTGAAATTTTTGGTATTTGGGGATTTTCGGTTACAACTGGTCTTCACGTAATAATATATTTTGTTTAAAGGTAGATAGATGTTCTTCTAAACTGTTTTTAGTTTCTATAGAACTTAGATATAATAACTTAATCGCATACTGGCGATTCAAATGTAAAAGTTATCCTTTACATTGTAGTGACGACAATTTTAATAGATGATGTGTTCCCCCAAAAAGGATTTGAGGTTTCGTTAGATGATGATTTTTTCCATCTCTGTTTTCATAAGAATGATAGATTTAGTTCTTTCCTTTACAGCTTGGCTGTTGATAAAAGTTATCTTTTTTTACAATTACACCTTAGATTCTTCAAAATAAATCGGGGTTTTTAGAATAGTCCTTTGACATTTCTAATTGACCCATTTGTGCAATGTTCAATAAAAAATTGCAGATATTTTTTTGGACTATATAGGTTTATGTATTCCGAAAGTTATGAAGTCTGTTTTTCCTTACAGCTACAAGGGATTGATATGTTTAAAAGTCGAAAAACAACCTCACTTTCATTTCTTGCTTTTCTCCCCTCATTTCCGCAAATAAAGTTTCATTTCAAACCACTTTTGATTAGCTCTCACTCTGAGTTAGACGCTATCAAACCAGGAAAAGGCAGTATCAAGGAAAAAAACTTGCTATAATAAATGTGGTGAAAGGGTTAGATAAAATTCAAGGAAGGAGAGGTAGCTAATGCTCGTAAAAGCAAGGGATTGAAAGCTGGAATGAAAATTGAATTGGAAATGATGGCTTCCTATCATGCCAGGAAGAATAAGGTGACTAAAGTGGTGGAAATCGAAGAAGACGTTTTTTATTCAGAGGGAGATAAAGAGATAATAGTTGATTTTATTGAATGGGAAACGAAAAAGGGTGGGGTCATTATGCTCAATCCATTGAAGGAGAATAAACTGGTTCAGGGAGGGGCTTAGGGCTTCATCTGTCTCTTTTCAAAATTGAAATAGACAACTAAAGCCCCAATCCTATCACTGTTGATTATTGAACTTCCGAATTAGGCTGTTCAACGTCATCAAAATTTATATCAAGTGTTTCTACATAATGAACGATAGTCTCAACGCTTTTGTAAATATTTGTTTCACGCAAAGGGGTATCACTCATTGCCCAAGCAAGAAATAGTTGACCAAGAACCGTCAGAACTGGTAATAGAACCTTTTTCCAAGTGCTTACTTCTTCTTCATTTAAATTTCCACTTTGAGCTTCGGCATCTGTAACATTTACAATAATATTGATTTTAAGAGCCATATCGAAAAAGTGTGGCCGCTTAATTTTCACTTGAATATCTTCTTCATGTAGTTCCTCTATTTCTTCTACATCATCCTCTGTATCATGAATATATTCACTTAGATTTTCCACAAAGGAACTGTTGATTGCAGAAGATATTTGATTAAAAAAGGGAGCAAATTGGGAAGCACTTGAGAAAGCTAAACCTTGGTTGCTCAAACCTGCTACAGCACTTGCCATTTGAGAAAAGTCATGACGTGGAATATTAGCCATTGTGTGCATAGGATAATTTATTAAATGAGCAACCACACCACTGTTCATCAATTCTAAGATATTGGACTGCTTATAAATAGCAAATGCATCACTATTCATTAGTGCACTTGACATTGTATTTGCTTTTTCAAACGCACTTGCATGTTCCATATAACTTGCAACAACACTACTATTCGCCATTTTATTGGCTAACTCACTGGCTCTGGTCATACGATTTATCATTTCTTGATTCCTATTTATTTGATTCATCATCTTTTGCCATTTTCGTAAATGCTTAAATGAATCATCCATTACTGTTCACCACTTTCAAATATCCTTATTTGAAATCATTTCTTAATCCATACTGTTTTTGCTCAATTAACAGTCTTTTTAAATTACTTAATACAATAGAGCTAAAGTTTTTTATCTGGAGCTTTTCTTCAAACTCCTCGTAGATTACAGGTAAGTTATATGATTTTCCTTTTATATCAGATTTTCCAAAAGGAGCATCAGTTTCAATAAGCAACTTATCCAAAGGTACAGCTTTTATGATGTTTAGACCCTTTATTGAGGTAAGCATTGAATAGTTTACGGATAAGTAATACCCATTTCTAATGATTTCTTCTAAAAGGGTTTTACTGCCAGAATACCAGTGAAATACTGCAAACTTAACCCTATTATCTATTAAAATTTCTAAGGCGTCTTTCTCAGCCATTCTGGAATGTATCGACATTATCTTGTTTGTCTCTCCTGCTCTTTTACAAATGTATTGAAATGCTCTTTGTTGTTCTGTTTTAGTTGCTATAAATTCTTTAGAATAATCTAAACCAACCTCACCAATATATTTAGTATGAGGAAGCCATTTATCAAACAGCCTCATGTTGAATTGATGCGTCTTTGCTAATTGTGGGTTGTAACCCAAACCTATCTTCACATACTTATTATCAGGAAATTCCCTCTTACACTTCTCAAATATTTCAGGTAAATTCGTAACAAAAAGAGCATACGTTTTGTTATGATTAAAGTAATCATACATTTCTCTATAATTTTTGTAATAATCTATATGAATATGAAAATCAACTAAGCTGGGCATCTTCTATTAAATCCTTTAGCCCCAAATATTCTATTAAACCGCCTCCACTTTGTGCATCTTCAAACTTCAACATTTCTAATAATTCATTCATAGATTTATGATACAACCGCTCGTAGGAAGTAATTTCATCCATAGATAATGGACCTTGCCGAACCAAAAGCGTTCTAATGTATTCCTTATCATCTTTATGTTTGAAATATCTCCTTAAGCTAAAAAGCACCGCCTTTAAATCACTTGCCCTGCCTTGCAATTTGCTATATTGGGTTAAAAACTTGCTATTTAATTTATATACCGAATTATAAACAGTGTTATCCTTACCGATTGCTAAGAATGAGGCTCTTCTAATAAGACAAGGGTAACAATATCCACAATTACAAGGAATCTCAATACTTTTATCGTATTTTCTATCGTATCTTGATAAACAAGGGTGGGAACATGAAAGAGTTCTATGTGCATTATTTTGAAAAACAAGTTTCTCAGTATGCTCTGCTACAATTTCTCCTTTAGATTTATCCCAATAAAAATTCTTGATTGTATGATTTAACCCGACCAATTGCAGGATTTGATTCAGTGTTTTCAAAAAGATAGGGTGGGTCGTTCTCGTACTACAACTTCCACTTCTGCTATCAGTTAAAGGAACATTAATGCCAATAAATCCGTTCTCTGGAATAAACACGGGCGTTCCTTCTCCTATTATCGATGCAATCGCAACTGCTCCAGCTAAAAATAAAAATGACCTGCTTCTACTTGAACTCTCAGCACCCAATCTACCCTTTTCTCCATTCCATTGAATCGGAGCTAAGGGATTCGCATTAAATAAAATTAGCTCTTTGTTTATCGCAGGATATGCCTTATCAATCTCATTAAAAAGTTCGTGCTGTCTGCTTGTCAAAAGATTGTATTCCCTGAACCCTACAAAACATGTGTTTTTTTGTTTTTCAGATAAGGTTAAAGCTCCGCAGAATGAGTCCAAACCACCAGAAAATAGACTTACTGAATCATATTTTTGTTTGTCGATAAGTTTATACTTTGTATTTTTCTTATTAGACCTAAACTTGCTTGTTGATTGTCTGAATTCAAATGTCCAGTTATCGCCACTTAAAAATCTAAGAGTTTTTTCCAGTTCATTTTTTACTACAGTCCATTTTTCTACTTCAAGAACAGGCAAGTGGAGTTTAATACGTCTTGTCCAATTATCAGTTGATTTTTTTCGAGGTATTCTTTTATCTGCACAAAAAACACTAATGGCTATTACCAACAAGTCCTCACTAATATCCGATAGAGATTGACATCCAAATCTTCTCCATAGTTGTTCTGCATCAGTCTTAACATTTGATTTGTTGTTCTTATCGAAAAGATTAAACACTAAAAGATTTTCAGTTTGGTTTCCGCTATTTGCTAAATCATCATCTTGCTTGTTAATCCATATGTTAAACAAGTGTCTCACTCCAAACAGATAATATTTCAAATGCCTTGTTACATTTCTCTGTAATAATTTGATTGCCTTGCTGTCCATTCCAGTCAACTTTTTGAATGTCCACTATTGTAAACTCAGACTCTAAGGATGTACGAATATACGTCTTTACACTTTTTTCTGCAATATCATATTTATCCAATTTGTCAAACATTGTAAGTATTTTCTCCGCAAAATTAGCAAAGAAACAGTTTTGGATAAATTTTATAATGAATTCCCTAATGAATTCACCAGTATTAATCGAACCAATTATATTATTATAATCATCTTCATCTTCAGCACTTTTTAATAGTTCACGCATAAGCTCACTCATACTTTGCTGAGCAACGCTACCGTAAAAATCACTTCCGCTATCATTAAAATATTCTAAGAGACCTGAACGAAGGCCTTCTGAAGATTGACCTCGCAAATGCGATAGCCCAACCTTCTCTAAAGCCTCGAAAAATCCATAACTCTTAACAGCTTCAATAAAATTAACTGCCTTTGTTCCTATTTTAGCAACTGAACCTGAATAAGATTTTCCTCCATCACCCATTGCCTTTGAAAAACTTGAAACTGCTTTACCTATTGAAGATGGGGTAAATCCATTTTTCACCATACCCGTTACATCTCTTTTAGCTTCTGGCCATAAATATCCTGTTGGCGGTAAATATCCTTTAGATGTTCCCATTCCTTTATCACCCTATCTCCCATAGCTTTTTAGACGAGTTTTTTTCGTTAATATAATAATCTTTAAGTTTATCGAATGTTTCTTTATCCATTTGCTTAAATAACAATATTTCATTTGGAGTGATTGAGCCTCTCTTATACTTTTTTAACTCTTCAAGTATTTTTGGCTGATACTGCTGGAACATCTTATAGAGTTCAATCAACACCCATAAATGATTCTTGTCCTGATTATATTTACTAATAATTCCTTTTATAATTTCGCTTCGAGTAACCTCATCCATCACTTTTAGTTCTTCTATCTTTTTCTTTCTAATAATTTCAGAGACAGTTAGATTACATATTTGATTTATTATTTTTCTTTCTTCCTGATTTAAGTTTATAGAGAATAGTTTTTTATCTGAAACGGAATCACGAGCTAAATAGAAATATTGCGACAAATCAACTTCAGATAAATTAGTTGGTTCAACACCAATCCATCTTTTTATTTTGTCTCCAAACCAAGCACCATTTTTCTGTTCTTGACTTGTTTTAGGCTTTTCCTCATCATTTAATCCTTCGTTTAATACTTGATTTTCAATATCTGATAACGGCTTTGGAATTCCATCATTTTCAAACTGCCACTGATACAATTCTCTAAATAAATCCCTATCGGTGTATTCAAGAACCATCAACTTTGCTAAAACTGATAAATTCAGTTCTATTCTTTGTATCTCAGCAAGACGTTTTCTCATATAGAATGTATTTAAAAATCGTTTGGTTTGTCTTGGATTCCCTTTAAGAGTGGCCGCAATTACACTTCCAATACTATTGAATATTTGAATTTGTTCTTCAAAATCCGATTGGCTGTAGCCCTGTTTATACTTGTTTCCATTCGTACTTGTTACACCATTGATTATTTCTACTATCTCTTTCCCGCTTATAATTTCCCCTTTAACAAAAATACCCTTATCTCTTAGCTTATTAATTAATTGGTTTAATACATCTTCACTTAAATACATTTCGCTTATCAAAAGAAGCATATAATTTTTTATATCGGTCTCAGCTAACTCAGCTATTCTGATAGGAAGCTGAACTATTTTTTCAATGTAATCAGTCGATACATCTATATCTACATCATCCAATTGAGGATATTTTCTCTTGATTGAATAGGTGATAATGTTCTCATCCATAGCAATAACAAAAGTAGTCTTTTCGACAGCAAGAAACAGTTTAATAGCTTCAAGTGTTTCGATTATTCTGTCAGGATTACATCTATCTAAATCATCTATCATTATGATTAAATTATCTATCTTAGATGTACGAATTATGTTTACGAAATCCTCTCTGAATTTTCGTACATTTTCAATGATATTTTCTTGTTGCGGAGCGTTGATGTAGTCTTTTTTCATTTGAGATGCCTTGTCCAAATGCTGTCCAATCTCTTCTTCTGAATCAAAATTTTCAGAATTAAAACCTCCGAGAAGCATTGGCAAAGGATTTCCTGCTAATAAACTCAAAGATAAAGGAATGCCTTTTTTTAAGGCTGTACTACCTACCCTTATCCAATCAACCCGTTTAATTAAGTTTTTAATCTTATCAGTTGATTCCTTAAAAAATGTTTGATTTTCTTGGAGACTTTGTAGAATTGCCTCCATTAATGCTGTCTTTGCATCATCATACCCCTCAAACATCCAAGCATTTACTGTAACAACTGCAATTCTTTTTTCTGTTTGATTCATGGTATTCTGTTCAATCAGATGAAGCAAAGTCGATTTTCCACTTCCCCAGTTGCCAAATAATCCAATTGTTAAAGGATTCATTCGTTCACTGGTAGCAATTTCGCAAATTAGGTTAGCATAAGGTTCATAAGCCAACATATCTATTTTTGAAGCGTCATCGGCCCACATTATCTTTCCCCCTATTTATTTATTGACTATGTTAATATTTTACACTATATTTTCTTGCAATGGCTTAATGCTTATAAAAGAAACAAAACATTTGTTCCTACAATTTTATACTAAATAGATTTGCTTTCCAAACAGTATTTAAGATGGCAAAGGAATACAAGTAAGGTTATTAGTCGAAAGTGCCATTGAAAATATTGAGTAAGCTGGAAAGTTAGGAACTGGATTGAATAGGTTATATACTGTAGAACAACAATAAGTTGGATTTTTATAGCAGTTTTTATAAAAATTGATTCATCCACAAAACAATAAAAGAGCCATTATTAGGCTCTTTCGTTGTCTATACCATAATATCTTCTTTTAACAAATCCAGTTGAAATGTTTGTTGAATAACCTTTTGAAATAATAAAGTATTATCATTTCTTGAACTCATTACTTCCTGTTCCAATAACTGTATTACATTCATAAGTTCTTCCACTTTGTTAATTATACGTTCTTGCTCTTCTATTGGCGGTAAAGGGATTAAAAATTTTGCTAACTTTGTCATGCTTAACCCCTCTCTCGAAACACCTACTTGTACATTCATTATTTCCTGTTGAAACAATGGTGAGATAATACATTTATGAATATATTGTCTTATTTTCGGGTCAATCAACCTGATAATTGCAACATGTTGATTGACATTTCCAATATCAAAATCACTTGAAATCAAGCAACTTCTACCAATTGAGCCACCAGTAATGTTAAGTAATATATCATTAGACTCAACTATACTTCCAGCCATACTCGTATTCATTTCTTCAGAGATAAAGGCAATATCATCTGTATTCAATCCTTCATTCCAAACATTTTGGGAACGAATAAACTTTACACCAGACGATACATAATTTTTGTCTCCTCCAAGTGGTGTTTTCCCTGCACCTAACTTACTAACTAATTCCCCTAACCTTACCCATTCCCAATTCTCAGGGATTTTAAAGGGGATTTCATCACATGTAACTTTAGGAAGTGATTTGGGTTTCTTCATTAGCTTGTTTTTTAGAAGTTCTTTTTTTTCTACTTCTATTTCTTTTAATAATTCTAATGCTGGTGTATCATTCTGTTCCTGTTCAACCACTTGACCTTGTACTGCTTGATGCAAAATAGCTCTTCTTAATTCAGCAACCAATTCACTTTGCTCATTAAGTTCCGAATCTATTTTACTTATAATTCCAACAACATTATTTATTTTATTAATAACTACTTTTTGCTGTTGAATATCAGGAAGTGGTATTTCAATCTCTAAAAACTTCTTTTCATTTAATCGTACCCGATTGGTTGTTCCAGAACTTGCTTTAACACATTGTTCAATGAACCAATTTGTTTTACTTAACCAAAACAAATATTCTGGAAGTATAAGGTCTACTTTACAATTAAACGATAGAAAGTCTCCTGTTATTACAGCTCCATTTAATTCATCAGGAATTAAACCAGAAGCTCCATTTCTTGCATCTATTTTAGAAATAATAAATTGGTTTGGCTTTACAATATATCGTTTAGCAGACATGATTTCATGCCCTTTGACTTCATTTCTTAATTGAACACCTTTACCCCAAAGTCGAACTTTTACCTGTTTATATGTTTGATTATCATCAATTGAGATTTGTTCCATATTTCTTTCAATTACTTTTCCAAGTCTTATAAACTTGATACTATTCATCTTTATTACCCCAATATCCTGTTCAATTCTTCTGTAAGGTGATAAATCTTTTGATTCTTTTCCTGAATCTTCGATAGGATTTCTGGAACAGTAAGGTGGGTACTTTCTTCAACTTTGTTTGGGTTTTTTATATCAAGGTTATAACCTTTGAATTTAATTTCTTCAAAAGAAACCTTCCAAGCATACTCATTTTCTTCTCGGTTCTCCCACCACTGTTTTTCTAAATCAAATTCTTCAATTCGGATGGGTTTAGTTTTGGAATAAGATTTTTGACCATCTGGATATGGATGTTCAAAATACCAAACTTCCTTCGTTGGTTCTCCCTTTTTGAAAAACAACAAATTTGTTTTAATACCTGTATATGGAGCAAATACACCGTTTGGCAATCTTACAATCGTATGAAGATTACACTCCTCCAACAGCTTTTCTTTGATACGTGTTTTAACCCCTTCACCGAAGAGAAATCCATCGGGAAGAACAACGGCCGCACGACCATTTTCTTTTAATCTTTCTAAAATGAGTACCATAAATAAATCGGCTGTCTCTTTTGTACGATAGCTTAATGGAAAATTTGCTTGAATACCATCCTCTTCCACCCCACCAAAAGGTGGATTGGATAATACTGCAGAAACCTTATCCTTTGAACTGTAATCTCTTAGTGGTCTTGCCAATGAATTATCCCTATGAATTTTAGGTACTTCTACGTCATGTAAAATCAAATTGGTTACTGCTAACAAGTGTGGCAATGGCTTCTTTTCAATTCCTAAAACCGATTCTTGAATTCCTTTTCGGTCTTCCACTGTTTTCGCTTGTTTTTTCAGGTTCTCTAATGTGCTGGTTAAAAATCCCCCTGTTCCACAGGCAGGGTCTAATACGGTTTCACCTAACTGCGGATTTATCATATCAACCATGAATTGGGTGACTGCTCTCGGTGTATAATACTCGCCACTGTTTCCTGCACTTTGTAAGTCTTTTAAGAATGTTTCATAGAAATCATTAAACAAGTGACGGTCATCTGAGCTATTGAAGTCCATTTCATTTATCTTATTAATAACTTGACGCATTAGCGTACCCGATTTCATATAGTTATAACTATCGGTAAACACTTCTTTTACAATAAAGCCTCTTGTGTTTTCCTCAACATCTGGAAGGTCTTTTAAAGCAGGAAAAAGCTCGTTATTTACGAAGTTTAATAAATCATCACCTGTCATTCCTTCATCATCAGAAGCCCAATTTCTCCAACGGTAGGCTTCTGGAAGTGGGGACTGATAATCATCTTCCATAATTTCTAATTCTATTTCTTTATCATCAAATATCTTAAGAAAAATCATCCACACAATTTGGGCAATACGTTGGGCATCACCATCTACCCCAACATCTTGTCGCATAATATCCTGAATGGATTTGATTATATTTGCAATCGACATTTTGTTCCCCCTCTGCTTCCTCTATGCTGTTGTATAAAGTTGCTGTTGAAGCTCCTGTAAAGCTATTAAATACTGTTTCTTACCGCCAAAGCTCTTCATAATTTCCAACACAGAGCCAAATTCATCGAATGGAGTAAGTTTCAGCACTTCCATACTCTCTATGTTTTCGATTCCTTCGTCAGCGTACTTGTCCAACAATGCTTCCAGAACCGCTCTGGCTTTATCACCGTACTTGGCGAAGTAGTCCTGTTTCTTTACATTCATCGCTCGTTCTTTGCGTGTTAAAGGCTTTCTATCAAACGCTATGTGACAGATTAAATCGAAGGGGTCATACTCTCTCCCCACTTCATCTTGCAGTTCATCCAACAGTATCCCTTGCTCTATCAACTCTTCTATAATAGCATCTTTTCTTTCGGCAGAATTCCACTTTTGCAAAAATACATCCAAAGAAGAATACTCCTTTTTTACTGTGTTCTTTGTATAATCCTTTAGTGATTCAGTTATCAATTGACCATCTTCTGCGTAATATTGCACACGTTCATTGATGACTTGCACCTTTATATTGTGAACATAATATGTCTTTGTTTTCGATTGTTCCGTATCAGTGTCTCCGTTATAACCTGAACCACCATCTGTTTCAGGTGGGAAATCCTCGTTATCTCCCTCTTCATCTGGTGGGGTTGGTGGCTCTCCTTCTTTCGGCTCATAGATTTGAACAGGGTCTCCATCAAAATCTGGGTCTGCAAAGAGATTTGTTACATTTCGGAAGTCCATAATAGTAAAGGAATATTTATTATGTTCTTCATTCACACGAGTACCTCGCCCGATAATCTGCTTAAATTCTGTCATAGAGTTTATGTTAGAATCTAAAACAATCAGCTTACAAGTTTGAGCATCAACTCCAGTTGTCATTAGCTTTGAAGTCACCGCAATGACTGGATAGGTACTTCCAGGATGAATAAAGTTATCAAGTTCTGCCTTCCCTTCGTCATTGTCACCAGTGATTCTCATAACATATTTATGATTTTTGGCTACTAAATCACTGTTTTCATTGGCTATCGCCTGTCGCATCCGTTCAGCGTGATTAATATTAGTACAGAAAATAATCGTTTTTTGATAACGGTCTGTTCGTTTCAAATACTCTGTTACTTTTTTGGCAACAGCAATTGTTCTCTGTTCCAAAATCAAGTTACGGTCAAAATCTTTCACATTATAGATACGGTCTTCAATGACTTCTCCAAATTTATCTGTTTGCCCTTTTGTTGGTCTCCATCCAGTATCTTTATCTAAGATGTAACGAATCACTCGATACGGAGCAAGAAAACCATCGCTAATTCCTTGTTTTAAGCTATATGTGTACAGTGGTTCACCAAAATAATCAATGTTGCTAACATCTTTTGTTTCTTTAGGTGTTGCAGTTAAACCAACTTGTGTAGCAGAAGAAAAATACTCAAGGATTTCTCGCCATGCGGAATCCTCCTTTGCACTCCCACGGTGACACTCGTCAATAATTATTAGGTCGAAGAAGTCTTTAGAAAATTCTTTGTAAATATTTTTCCAATCTTCCGCTCCCGATACCCCTTGATATAAAGCAAGGAAGATTTCATATGATTTATCCACTGTTCGGTTCTTTATCTTAGTCATTTTATCGCCAAAATGCTTAAAATCATTGCTCATGGTTTGGTCTACTAATATGTTTCGGTCTGCAAGGAAAAGAATACGCTTCTTGGTTTTTGACTTCCATAAACGCCAAATTAGTTGAAAAGCAATCATCGTTTTCCCTGTTCCTGTTGCTAACACAAGTAGGATACGGTCTTTCCCCTGTGCAATAGCTTCCACTGCTCGATTGACCGCAATACGTTGATAATATCTTGGCGTTTTCCCACTGGTATCTGTAAAATAATCCTGTGTTACAACTTTTTCTTGCTCCTCTGTAACAATCCCTTTCCAATTCTTATATCTGCTCCAAAGCTCTTCTGGTGTTGGAAACCTTTCTAACTGTATCTCTTGCTCTATTTTTTCCGATTGTCCAGTGCGGTCATGCTGTAAGAAGGCTTGACCATTAGAGCTAAATACAAAGGGAATATCGAGCATTTCTGCGTATTCTAAGGCCTGTTGCATCCCATCTCCAACTGAATGTTCTAAATCTTTAGCTTCAATAATGGCTATTGGTATATTTGGTTTATAATAAAGGATGTAGTCAGCTCTTTTAGATTTCTTTCGGGAATGTACTTTTCCCTTAACAATGATTCTCCCTGCTGTGAAAGTTACTTCTTCTCGAATTTGTTTATGTAAATCCCATCCTGCTTGTTGAATGGCAGGAGTAATATATTTTGTACAAATATCACGTTCACTTAACTTCTTTTTCACTTTTCCTCCCCCTTACCTATTGACAACCGACCTATTAATACCTTTATTTTACCAAATCAAAGCAAGGACTGCTGAGTTATTTTGACTAAAGGCGATGAAAACCA
This sequence comes from Aneurinibacillus sp. REN35, assembly GCF_041379945.2. Taxonomy (NCBI): domain Bacteria; kingdom Bacillati; phylum Bacillota; class Bacilli; order Caryophanales; family Paenibacillaceae; genus Aneurinibacillus; species Aneurinibacillus baijiui. Next base: position 67,778 of record NZ_JBFTXJ020000016.1, read on the forward strand.
TGCAAATATACAGCATTATATGACAGATGGTATATTTAACATAAAAAGACTGGATTGAAGATAAATGGGAAAATATTCACTTAACGAAGAGACATTGAAATTCTTATTACAATTTGAAAATAGTGTGGCTGGTGGAACTGTTTTTACAAATGCTAATTTAGTAGAAAAATTCAAACAATCTACCTTTCATCATAAAGAATTCGATACGTATATCCATACAGCCATAAATAAAGCAATATGGTATGCAATTAAACGGAGTGGTAATTGGGTTATGAAAAGTGGAGTTTATCAAAAGAGAGAAGATTCATCATCTAAAACCGAAACTACTGTTCCAGCGTTTGAAACTGAAATCAGTGTTCCTGTTCTAAATAAAGGGACTTCCTCCTCTGCCTTTAACAGAGAAGAATATATACGACATTTAAGCAAGAACTTGTTTGAGGTGCTGATTTTAAAAAGGGAAATTCCCGATAACTTTTTACGGAAATATCATCTTAGTTCAAAAGGAATTGGTGATGACCTTTATTTTCTAACGGAAAGCTATTTTAGACAAAAAGGGCTTTTTAGAGGAAAACACAGCATGTCCGATTACATTACCCCTAACGCTATGAAAGCCATTGAAACAGGTATTGTTACAAAGAACCTGATTTATGAACATATGATACCGAAAAATCTTTACATAAAACAAATTTCGGAAATTACATTAGCTGGACAATTAACAGAGGAATTTATCTATGACCTTTTGATTAAATATTACTTTGTTTGCACTGTTACAAAAGAGGAAGACGACAAATTGCCATCTATCAAAATGGCTGATGATTGGAATGGGACAAATCCGTTTTACAGATATGAAAAGGCTGGAATTCATTTTATTAGTAATAGAATTGAAAAGTAGGAGTGAATAACATGCGTTCAAGGATTGTACCGAAGGAATCTGTTCCCACTTTAGAATCAGATGGATACGTTACTTATGAAGAAGAGTTGCCATATCCTATTGTTCATTATCCTTCAAGATTTGGGTCATTTTTTGGCTTTCAAGAAAATGAAGACTCACCTGTATGTTATTGCAAATGCCAACAAAAAGGATTAGAAATATACCTTTTGAACGAAGAATTTAATCAGTTTGGAGATATTCCTAAATCATTGCGTTTCGATTTGGGAGAGGCGTTTATAAATACACTCCAATTCAAAGATAATTTATGCCACGTTTGCAATAAAGTAAGCCCAAAATACGGATTTGGAAAAACGTTAAACGGAACAAAGTTCCACTCTATCTATGGCCATTATATAAATGGTTTAGCCTTTGGGCTTGGGATTGGTTCACGAGGGAGAATTTATGCACCAGACCTTTTACCCACTGACATAGTTCCATATCTTATTACACATTCATTTGATGATAAAAGGCTCGATGACCAATCTATAACAGATTTCCTAAGATATTGCGAAGATGTCATACGAATTCGTATAGGCTACTTTGCAATAGGTAAGAAATGGACAACGGAAGTTAAACTTCTTGAAATCATAAGAAAACTATATCCAAATTATACAGTTATTCATCAATACCCACTTGACCATTTAAAAGCTGATATTCTTATTGAAGAATTGAATCTCGTAATTGAATATCAAGGAGAACAGCACTTCAAACCTATTGCTTTTATGGGAGGAGAGGAAGCATTTGAAAATACTAAAGCAAGGGATAAAGAAAAAGTAAATTTATGCGATTACTATAAACTTGGAATAGTTTATTTTGACTACAAAGATGAATTAAATGAGAAGATGGTCAAAGAAAGAATATCATTGTATTTAAGGGGAAGGAGACAATCATTATAGATTTTATTTTTGTTGATGATTGTTTTGCCATTATTCCTATATCAAAAGGCTGGGGTAAATTTTTCCCACTATGAGAAGGCTCACTAATAAACGTTTTAGGTCAATAACACACCTTTTCCAAATCTATAATCTAATAGTTCAACAGAACAGGAGTAATCATTTTACACTGGGAAAGGATGCAGACCATGAAAAAGGTGGAGATAATTCTTACAGAAGCGTTAGAACAGGAAATAGGTGAGATTGTACAGCTAAAATCTTATAGTGATTATGTAGCAAAGGAGGAAGATATTATTTTGAAGGTATTGGAACTTTACACAAGCCGATATAAAAACATGGTCAAAGGCTCAATTAATACAGTTGAAAGGGTAATAAAAAAACAATAGAAGCTCCTCTGTAGGGGCTTCTCGTTTATCCTATTTCGTATTCATTTACATAATCAACTTCACCCTCATACTTCTCTTTTACTTTGCTTAAATCGCCTGTAAATGGCTTTAGTGTAAGCCATACTTGGGTTTGGTAGCATTTAAATTCTGTTAGCCTATACAATTCCTCATTTAGCTTGATGACTCTTTCTTTTCTATACCAGCCCATAAATTCTGGCTTTTCGTCTACTTCTCCTTTAAGGATAGTCCATAAAATATGGTGAAACTCACCTTCATAATTTCTTTCAATTTCAATTATTTTTCCCACTTACATTCCTCCGTTTCTTGCTATTTGATTTAATTTAATAATTTATTAGATTACTCAAATCATATTTATATCGAGTCCGTTTTAACTCCTGCGGAATAAGAATCCCGTTTTTCCTTGTCCAAACTAATGAAAAACTCTTGCGTTCTCCGTCATGATAAAACTGATAAACTGCTTACGCATTCACAAAATACGTTTCATTTACATCTCTAAAATTGAATACAAATCCTGCTTTTACACCATCAATCGTGCTGTATTGATAAAGGGATTCTACCTGATTTAGCTGTAAAGCTCCGAAAGGAATAGATTTACCTTTATGGCTTTTCAGCTCTAATAGATAGAGATTCGGAATCTTGTATAGGATAAAATCGCAGGGGTTTTTCACATTAGCGAATCCTAAACTATCGTCTTTCATTCTGTAAGCAAATACATTTTCTGGGATAGAATCATAAAAGTCTTTTTCAAATGCCTTCCCTGGATTCTTACTACCACTGCCTTTCTTCTTGTTCTCTATTTCTATTACTATAAGACCTCCCTCCTCTCTCATGTTCACTTGTATATGATAGTAATTCAGGAGCAACCTTATAACGCTAATCCTGCCGAACCAAAACATTATTCAATATTGAGCCACTTTGATTCCATAATCACGAGCCACCTTTGCTTTTAGCTCCTTCCAACCTTACAACACCTTGCTCGAAGTAGCTCCTACACAGTGCAGTTATAAAGAAAAAGCAACTCTACTATAATATTAAAAAACCAATAGAGAGGAGCAAAGTACACATGAATAAAGATAGATTTTTTACGATGGATGTAGACAGACGTGCAGAGGAAATAAATAAAATGCTGGTAAACAGCGATTTAAAAGGGGTTGCAGAGGCTTTAGGTCTCGCCTATTCTTCGTTCACGAAAGAAATGCAGAAACAAGATTTCGTCTATATTGCGAGAGAGAATCAGTATTTCAAGTTTATTCGGGACAAGGAATCATTAGGAAATGCGAAACCTTCTGATAAAGCAACCATTGGCTTCCAAGAGGAATTAACCTTTATAAAAGAGAATTTAGAAACCTTGAAGAGCTTAGTATCTACCGTAAACGAAAAACCTACGCTTGTCTTAGATAAAGAAATCTACAATACTAAGGCAAAATACGTGAACAAAAATTTGAAGTTGAATGAAAACATTTATGACAAGTTCTCCAAGTTATGCGAGAACCAGTTCCCACATTTGAAAATTCAAGATTTAATTGCACACAGTTTATTGGAGTTTATTTACACATACCAAGAAACTTAGTAAACGACATTTTTAATGGCACAGATGAAGATACCTGTGCCTTTTTACTTTATTAAAATAAAAATACTTATACATAAGAGTTTGGATATCGTAGTTCTGTATGAAAAGGCTATGAACCATTTCACACTTTTTACGTAATTGCTCTGAATTGTTGCTAAACAAGTGTGATTAATTAAGAACTGTTATGAATTCTTTCGTACTTCTTTCATACCTTGTACGCAAATGTTGAGATATATTTTTGTAACAAACACTATTGAACTGATAAGTTGAAGAAAGTTTTAGAAAACACATGTTATAATATGGCTACAAATGGAATTCGTTCGGAGGTAATTGCATGAACAAATTGCTTGAAACAATTGAGGCCAAATCCGTAAATGGATTGTATCGAATTCATCAATACAATGACGGAAACGCTCTGCCGAAACTTGTCATTTATCAGGTTCTCGATGGACATGAAGTGCCTGTTAAAAATATGTATAAAGAGCTTAAAAGATTAAATGAAGAGTTCTCTTTTGGAATTCAATATGAACCGATAGACCGCATTAAGTTGAATACGAGAGAATTTGGCAGGGAGTTTATCAGACGCTATAAAAGCATACAAAAAGAAATTGGCGTACACTCGGATTTTAGCATAGAAACGGAGGTTTAGATTATATGGAATATAAACAAGTTGGATTTTTTAAAAGAGTTGCTAAAGCTCTAACGGATACCGAAAAGTTAAAAACACCCATTCTTGTGAAGGAAGCAACAGAAAGCAATCAGTTAATTGAACAATCTAAACAGGAAATCGCAAACACAGTAGATGAAAAGCAAAGCAAATCCCTTCACGAAAAAATAAAACTATTAGAACTCGGTTTAAAAGGTGAAAATAGCGTTCTTTTTGAATTACAAAATTCCTTTATGCCTATACATATCCTGCACGATGTTCGTATTGTTCACAATGACTTAAAAGCTCAAATAGATTTTGTTGTTTTAACAAGAAAATTCATTTTATTGATAGAAGTGAAAAATTACTATGGCAACATTTTAGTAAATGAAAAAGACGAATTCATACGACAAGTGTACAAAGGAAACAGGTTAGCATTTCAAGAAGGGTTCTACAGCCCAGTTCGCCAAGTAGAAAGACAGGTTGAAGTTTTTGAGTCATATATGAGGGACATGGGAGCAGTGACACGAACACCAATTAAAAGTGTTGTTGTTTTCACCAATAATCGAACGGTTATCAATACGAAAAAGGCAAGTAAACATGTAAAGGAAAAATTATTACGTGTAGACGGTTTAGTGGCATATATAAAACAAGAACTCGAAAAGTCATCGCCTGTTCGCTTTATGGATAACCGTATGAAAGAAATGAGCGATTATATCAAGGCTACTCATTTTGAATTGATTGATGACGAAACTGACTTAGTAGAAATGAAATTATTAGAGGAAACAATTAGTACACAAAATGAAAACAATGAACGGATAGTATCAGCTCAAGCGAATAATACCGATTTAGAAGAATTATTGAAAAAATTCCGTATGAACAAAGCGACTGAACAAAACGTAAAAGCATTTCACATATTTAGCAATAAAACATTGGAAGAATTGATTCTAAAAAAACCGTGTAGCTTAACCGATTTAAAAACCATTCATGGAATTGGCGAAATGAAAATTAATGCTTTCGGTGAAGAATTGATTGGAATTATAAAAAACCATCGGCAATTATAAGAAGGATAAATTATATTTATGGTAAAATATAGGGAGTAAATTAGGAAGCATTTGCCTAACAAATGGACCATTAATTGTTGAACTTTGAGGAGGGTGGAATAATGGATGATTTTTATACAGCATTAAATTATGTAAATAAAATGATTTACGAGGCAAATGATTTAACGGTGGAGTCGGTTCAAGAAGAAAAACAAAATTCTAAGTATGGTGCTGGTACATTTAAATTATCATCTAAAACAGTTCGATTCAGAGTTGCGAATATAACTCCCACCAAAGTAGGTCAGTTTGTTGCATTTTGGGAAAAGGATGAAAATAATAAAAATCAACCCTATTTATATGAGGAAGCCCCTGATTTATTAGTTATAACTACCTTTAAAAATGAAAATGAGTTTGGTCAATTTATTTTTCCAAAAGAAGTTCTTTTAAAACAGAATATTCTTAGGTCTACTTCAACAAAGGGAAAAATGGCAATAAGAGTTTATCCTACCTGGGATAGTCCGAGTAGTAAACAAGCGATGAAAACTCAAGAATGGCAATTACCCTATTTTGTTGATATGTGTAATCCGAATAAATTACAATTAGAAAAAATAATAGAACTGTATTCTTTTTAATCCTCTGCAATTGGGTGCGTTTCTGCAATAAGCAGAAATAGATAGAATTTTTCAGGCTTGGGTATGGAATATACTTAATACTTCTTATAGTAGTCGAATAAAGGAAAATTACATAGTACAGATGATGTTAATATCAATATTTGACTAATGGGGTGCGTTAATTCAATACGACCACCATTCTGATGGTCATTTTTTATATCTTTAGAAAACAACCTATTAAGAAAGGCACTGGATAACCCAATGCCTTGTTCCTGCTTATTTACAGACTATATTCAAATTCTTCCCACATATCAAGTCTCTCCTCCTCACCATAAAGAACATCATTACTGAATGCCAAGATAAATTTCTCAGCAACATCTACTAACCTATCAACTGTTTCTCTTACACTCCTTCCTCTTGATTTAAAGGAGTAAGTTATGGTGTGTTTATCATCCAAAAATTTTAGCTCCTCCCCAATTAATTCTTTTGCCTTCTCTTCTCTCTCCTTTATTTTGTAATAGATTGGTGGACTAAACTCTCTAAATCTTAACTCTACGAACGCACGATAACGCATATCCTCTACTGTTAGCATAAGCGACACACCAGATTTTCCGAATCCACATGGGATAATCCTCATATTATCAAGATTGGATTTCTGCCTTTGGAATGATAAAAAATATGGAATCCTTTCTCTTAATTGCAGTAAGAGATAGTTGTTTACATCCTCTCTATTAGTAAAATCCCAATCAATCTTTTCCCTATATTTCTTGTTCCCCTTAATTGGTCGAATAATGCTCATTTCCTTTTGTAATTGGATGGGATTAGAGACTTCATTGAGGATATGAAGGTTTTCATAGACTTTCAACTTATGTGTTCCACTATTCAATAAGTCAATTCCCTTAAATAATTCAGGATTAATCGTTACAAAGTAAAGGTTGACTTTTTTGCTCGAATTCAATATTTTATCTCTCAACTGCTTTACGTATTTATCCTTAAACCCTACCGCTTGATAAATAATAATCCCTTTATCAATAGCCTCTATCAGCTTAAGAAGTCGGTATTGGTGAGAATAATCCGATTTCAACAACACATTCTCTACAAAGACCTCTACTCCTAAATCCTGTTCTATCCCATACATATCAATTTTCAACCCTGCAAATTTTGTTTCTAATTCTAATCCTGCTAATTTCAAGTTCAATTCCTTTTCTAAAATTTGAGGATTTTCAAATTGCGAAAGTGTAAATATGAATTCGCGCTCACTTGAATTTTTAGACATTTTTCTCTAACCTCCAAAAAATATAGAAAAAGAGAACCAGTAAAAAATACATAGTTCTCTTTCCTCGCCTGTTTGATGATTATTTTATAGACCTTAAAAATGTATCAACTCTGTTTAAAATCTCCACAGAATCCAAATGTTTACTATGTTCTTCCCATTCACAATCAAGTAATGCCTCTATTAATCCTAATAAATCCTCCCTTGTTTCCATAGTCGGAAGTTTCCCTTTTATAAGATATTCTTGATTAACCATAACTTCTTGAATACTTTTTAAAGGAAGCTCACCCTCGCTTGGTTCAATATCAATCAAATCAGTAATATCTACTTTTAGTGCCTTTGCCAAATTTTTGATTATGGGATAGGTAGGCGCTTTTTTCTTCCCACGCTCTAAAGAATTTACGTAGCCTGGGTCAATTTTCGCCATCATTCCCAATTCTTTACAGGTATAACCTCTGAGACCTCTATAATATTTTAATTGTTGAGCAAATGTTCTTGGCATCTCTCGTACTTCTCTACTACTCATAAAAACTCATTCCTCCTGGTTTATCTGTCTAATCCGAATTGATAGATTAGAACATCCTGTTTTTATAGGTTTCTTAATAGAACCCTTGTTTGTATTAACCTTATATTATAGATAGGAAAGTTTGATTTATAACTGATAGAAAAGGAGTCGCACATAGTTCGGCATGTTGACACAAAAAGACACCTTACCACTGCGAGGCAAAGTGTCTATCTCTACTTAATATTGTCTATTCTTAAAAATGCTTTTCACTCGTTGATTCGGTATTCTTCCAAATACTCATTTTCAGTATAAATTCTCAAAATATCAGAAACTCGTACATAAGCATCATTTTTCAAATAAGAATAACAATCGTCTATACTATTGTAAAAAAGGTCATTGTTTATTCTTCTTAATGATTGATTTATAAGCCATTTTATTTTCCTTATATTAATTTCACTTTCATCCAAATAATTGATTTCATTCTTATCAATATCAAAATTCCAATCAGCGAATTGTGAGAGTGTTGCCTTATATTTTATGACATAACAAGATATATCATTCATCCAGTCATATTCTATATTTGGCACTCTTAAAAGTTCAGCCAAATTATATAGAAACTCAGGTCTCCTTCTAATCCCTCCGCCATATTTAAGCACATTGTCAGAATGAAAGAATGAATTTAGTTGGAAGTCCTTATACAATTTGTAGATAATCCAATCAATCGGTTCACTTATGCCATTATAATCTTTGCTTATATCAAAGAGCTTATCTTGAAATTGAATTTGTTTCTTTTCAATTTCAATGCGAACTCCGTAATTCCTTAAATAAGCCCTTAAGGGCGTATCCTTTATGATGGCTTGTTGCAAATTTAAAAGTCCATACTTCTTTAAGGATGAACAATTATCCTTATCCGTAGTTACGTGCAATGAAGTTATATAAATCTCAAAATCCAACAGAGAATGTTCACTTAATCCTAACAAACTTAAAAAACCCTCTGCATCATAATCATCCTTATGACTTGCACAGTATTTCGTAATTTGTCGTTCATCCACACCCAATAATTTGCTAATTGAGCCAATTGTATCTGGAAGTGTAGTCATGTCATAAATAATTTGCTCCCCCATAAGACCTCTCCAAATTAAGATTTTATATATAATTAGCATAGCACAGAACTATAGAATTTCATCAAAATTCCAATCTTTTGCTGTTTCCTCCCTTTCCCCTCTTTCCCTTATCAAGTTCAGACTCACTTTAGATTTGTTCTTCAGAAACCCAGCCCTTCTATGTAGTCGCAAAACATAAACGGTAACTCCCCCATTCTCACAAACCCTTGCCATTCCTGCCTTTCTCCGATTTCCCAATTTCTGTAGGCAAATAAAAACGGTAAATATTTTCTGTCTCTTTTCCCCCATTTTTTGACAGAAATCAGGGTTTTTAGGAAAACATAAATGGTAAATCAGTTCACAGGAATTAGGAGGTTAGGGATGGGGGATTCCTGCTTTTTCTCCTGCCTTTTTTCGCTCTTTTCTTCCTGTTTTCTTTCTCCTTTTCCTCTCTTAAATCCTGTTTTATTGGGCTTTTTATCAAACGTTTGATTAACTCTGATTCACGTACCAACGGTACGTTTTTCCTGCTTATTAGAAACAAAAAACACGAGGAAAACTGGATGGAGAGTCCAATTTTCACTCGTGCTATTTACCGTTTATGTTTAACCATTTTACAAGTTGTTTTGCTGTTTACCGTTTATGATTTGCGATAACACCTGGTTTATCTGTCTAATCCGAATTGATAGATTAGAACATCCTGTTTTAATAGCTTCAAATTTAGAAACCTGTTTTATTAAAGCTACTGTATTATAAGCAGTTGCCCCAAATATATAACTGCATAATCGGAGGAGAAGACGTTCAACAAGAAATTCAATCAAAGGAAAAACAAAGATGATAGAATATGAAAAATGCTTGGCAAAGAATGTGTTCCGTAATGAATCAACTATGGCAAATGAAGAAATTAAGGGAAATTTGTTAAAAATCTATCATTTACTTAAATAATCAGACTTTTTCTCACACATTCTAAACTTTTCACATTTGACAAATAAAAAAACACCTACCAAAAACACAATATATAGTGTTATTTACTATTGAATAAATACTATATATTGATTAAGTTGGAATATAGTGCTATAATTCAATATTGTGAGGAGGCAAAAAATAAGCATTAGATTACACGTATGAGGAGGTGACTATATGGTACGAGTACGAATCAATACATCCCAAGTTAATAGAGCCATTAGGGATTTAAATAGAGAAGTAGATAAGCAAGTAAAAAGAGAAGTGCAGAAGCTCGAACGAGAATTAAAGAGAAAGCTAAAATAAAAAAGCCCTTATTTGTTTTGCAGAACAAATAAGAGCCATTGATTTATATATCCACGTTTATATTACAACAAAATTCATTTTCATAAAAGAGGACTTACGTTCGCCTCCCTCACCATAACAAATAATGAGGTGATGTTTAAATGGGTAAAAATCAGCATGTTACCCCACATTCTGGCGGTGGATTTCAAGTAAAAGGTGCAGGAAATTCAAGAGCAACAAAAGTATTTGATACTCAACGTGAAGCGATTTCATTTGCAAGAGATATTGCAAAAAACCAGCAATCTGAACTGTTCATTCATAACAGAACAGGACAAATTAGAGAAAGAAACAGTTACGGAAACGACCCTTATCCACCAAGAGGATAATTGAAATGAAATCCTTAAGAATTCAATAACCGCTTTACTGCTACAACAGGGGGGAATATCATTCCTCCTGTTTCTTTATGTATTTTTATAGTTATTTGATTTAGTAAGGAATTGTTTAAGCTCTTCTTCACTTATAAATTCTATATCAATCCACTTTTTCTTACAATAATCCCATAACGCCCTAACTTTTATTCTTGGGTCATTAGGATTTCGAGGAATTGCAAATACTCCGTTAGGGAAGGCATCATCGAACGCTTCCATCTCCTTAATCAATTTATCATTAGCTTTCATTTTCCTCACCCACTTTTATATCTATACTACCAGATTTCGCAGGGACTTTAACATCAATTCCCTTTCCTCTATTCACCATATTTCTAAAGAAAAATCAAAATAACAAGGAAACTGGAGGAATACTCCAATTTCTATCTTAGAAGAAACTTCATATTGCTATAACATTTGTACATAAACACATGATAATATATAAATAGAACTATTAGACTGTAAAAAGGTGACTAACTATGAAATATACTGGCAGGATTTTTGGAAGTTTAGGCTTGTTTTTATTACACTCAGTTTATATTTTCTACTATTTTTTTCGGGATGGAGAAGTAGAACCGCTTGATTTATATTCATATCCACTCTTAATTTGGATTGGGTATTGGGGTGGTAAGCAGTTTGATAAAGTTAGATTTTATTCAGAAAAAGATGAACTGACTGGTATTTACAATAGAAGGTTTGTGATGAACACTTATGAAAAGATTACTTCTATAGCAGAACGTACAAATAGTAAACTATATGTTTTAGTAATAGATTGCGATAATTTCAAAGCTATCAATGACACTTACGGACATCATAATGGCGATATGGTCTTAATCAAGATTAGTGAAACACTTGTTGATTCAACAAGAAAAAGTGATATTGTTGCTCGATGGGGCGGTGATGAATTTTTGGTTATTGGTCTTTGCAATGAAGAGGCTGATTTGCAAACTATTCTCCAAAGGCTGGAAGAGCACCTGAAAAACCTCGCTTATCAAATAAACCTGCCTATAAAGGCTTCAATCGGTTCGGCTATATATCCAAACCATAGTAAAGATTTGTTTGAGTTAATAAAGATAGCTGATGACAAGATGTATAACAGCAAGGAAACAAAGAGCACATTAAAAATTACAAAATTACAATCGCAATAGTGTTAGCGTAAAAACTGAAAAATAAATGTTCGAGCATCATATCCGATGCTCTATTTTTATGTTTATTTATTTCATTCGCAACAATTACTGAAGGATGACCAGGCATTTGACCTGATTTTCCTTTAGTCTTAACCATACTTTTTTGTCTAATTATCCATCCTTCCCCCTTTTTCCCTACTGAGTTCAGAATCACTTTAGATTTTATTTCAAATAAACCCTGCCTTCTATGTAGTTGTAAAAAAGAAACCTTCCCTCCCCCCTTCTCTCAAACCCTTGTCATTCCTGCCTTTCTCCGATTTTCCCATTTTCTGTAGGCAAATGAGTTGTTCCCCCGTTCGCTCCTTTTTTCTCCTATTTTTTGTCAGAATCCTGATTTTTTAGGAAAATAAGTTGTTCCGTAGGAACAGGGATAAAAATGGGTCAGGGCTAAGGGTTTTTCCTGCTTTTTCTCCTGCCCTTTTTCTCTCTTTTCCTCTGGTTTTTATCTTGAAATCGTTGATTTATCGGGCTTTATCAGACGTTTCCTCCTGCCTTTATTCATGCCTTTCTCATGCTTTTTACTGGCTTTTTCTCCGCTTCTGGACACAAAAAAACGAGGAAAACTGGAGGCTATCCTCCGATTTTCACTCGTTTTAGGGAACAACTTATTTAACCAAGGGAACAGTTAATTTGCCTTGGGTAAAACTTCTTTTTGCTATAACAACATTACAAATGGCGCAACTTTATTTATCCACGTCGCAGCCGCGATGCAAGGCAGCGTAATATGAAATCAGCTGCAGCGGAATCACTGACACAAGCGGCGTCAGAATCTCATGCACAGCCGGAATTGTGAAGCGATCGTTCGCATTCTCCATTCCTTCCATGCTGATGATGCACGGATTCGCACCACGTGATACAACCTCTTTCACGTTTCCGCGAATGTTGAGGTCAAGCGCCTTCTGTGTAGACAGGGCAACAACCGGTGTATCCTTCTCAATTAATGCGATCGGTCCATGCTTCAGCTCACCGCCAGCAAAGCCTTCCGCTTGAATGTAGGAGATTTCCTTTAGCTTCAGCGCACCTTCAAGGCACACATAGAAGTCAATACCACGGCCGAGGAAGAACGCGTTGCGGTGCGTGCTTAAGAATTCATCCGCAATCTTTTTCATCTCATCTTTATTGTCACACAGCGTCTCCATAGCATTTGCGACAATACCCAGCTCTTTTAGCGGATCAAAATCAAGTGAGATGCCCTGCGCACGAGCAGAATCTACAGCAAGGATTGCCAGTACAGCAATCTGTGCCGTATAGGCTTTCGTTGACGCTACAGCAATCTCAGGACCTGCATACAATGGAAGCGTATAGTCCGCTTCACGAGAGAGCGTAGAGCCCGGCACATTCGTGATCGTCAGCGCCTTGTGGCCCATCTTCTTTACCTGCACCAGCACGGCACGGCTGTCCGCCGTCTCCCCGCTTTGCGAGATAAAGATAAATAGCGGCTTCTTACTGAGAAGCGGCATATTGTAAGAGAATTCGCTGGCAATGTGCACCTCAACCGGTATTTGTGCCAGTTTCTCAATGAATTGTTTTCCAACCAGACCGGCATGATAACTTGTGCCGCACGCAACAATATAGAGGCGATCCGCATCCTTCATTGCCTGACGAATGGATTCATCAAGCTTTAAGTTGCCGTCTTCATTCTGATACTGCTGGATGATGTTGCGGATCACAAACGGCTGCTCGTCAATTTCTTTAAGCATGTAGTGCGGATACGTTCCCTTCTCGATATCACTCGCATCGATTTCGGCTACGAACGGCTCACGTGTTACTACATTGCCTTCTAGGTCTTTAATCGTTACACTGTCTTCTTTTACGATAACCATCTCTTCGTCCATCAATTCAACGAATGTATCGGTTACCTGCAGCATAGCCATCGCATCGCTGGCGACAACATTGCAATCTTCGCCCAGACCTACAAGCAGCGGGCTTTTATTCTTCGCTACATAAATTACATCCGGATCTTCTTCATCCAACAGAGCAATGGCATACGAGCCTTTCAAGTTCTTCAGCGTCGTACGGAAGGCTTCTTCTACAGTCATGCCTTCTCCTACGAACTTCTCCACCAGCTGTACAATAACTTCCGTATCTGTATCACTGGCGAAAGAATGATCGGATAAGAAATCTCGCTTCAAGTATTCATCGTTCTCGATTACACCGTTATGCACAAGAGTAAAACGGGATGTTTTACTTTGATGCGGGTGAGCGTTGACACGGTTTGGTACACCGTGCGTCGCCCAGCGCGTATGTCCGATTCCCACACTGCCGACTGTATCGGCATCTACCACATCACGCAGCGCTGCAATGCGCCCCTTTTCCTTAAAAACACGCACACCATTCCCGTTTACAACGGCGATGCCCGCAGAATCATATCCACGATATTCTAATTTTTCGAGACCGCGCAGCAAGATTTCCTTTGTATCCTGAGTTCCAATATATCCTACGATTCCACACATACTTGTTTATATTCCCCTTTCAAGACAGGGGCAACACATGTCCTCATAAGCATACACTTTGATTTAGACAGGGTGCGCCCCCGTCTGCCATTGTCTTTTCGTACTATCCAATTACATTCACCTATACACATACCCAGGTTTTTATTTCATAAACACAGGGTATGGGATCGCGCTGTCCTTTTGTCCGTAAGGTTTCCCTTGCGTTTTGTTGAACAGCCCTGCGGCAGCGATCCACTGCCGGGAGGCATCCGCCGAAGTCATCGATAAACCTCCACCTCGTCAACCATTCTCTTAGGGCGTCCGATAAGAATGGTCCTGGCGCTTTACGACATCATTATATGCAAGACCAACCTGTACGTTTCCTGTACTTCCCATCTCCCTTCCCCGTACTATGCATACATTACCACACACAAACACATTTGAACAATAGTAAGTTTTCATCGTTCGTATCCATTTTTGTTAAATAAAACAAACCACCTACAAAGCTTACAACTTCGGAATTATTTACGGGTGAGGAAGAAACAAAAAGGATGCGGCGCTTGGCACCACATCCTTTTGCCTGATCCTTATACGAGTTCTTTCTCTACTACATCAGCAATTTGTTTTACATACATTTCTAACTCGGCTTTGTCTGGCCCTTCTGCCATGACGCGCACGATTGGTTCAGTGCCGGATGGACGAACAAGCACGCGGCCATTGGAGCCTAACTTGGCTTCCACATCTTCAATCGCGGCTGCAACCGCCGTGTTGCCAGTAAGCTTCGATTTGTCAGCGACACGCACATTCACAAGAATCTGCGGGAATTGCGTCATGGCAGAGGAAGCAAGTTCGGACAAAGATTTACCTCCTGATGCTACAACTACATCTAGCAGCTGCAGTGCTGTTAACAGGCCATCCCCTGTCGTATTATAATCGAGGAAGATAATGTGGCCGGATTGCTCACCACCGAGATTATATCCGCCTTTGAGCATCTCTTCCATCACATAGCGATCGCCAACCTTTGTCTGACGAGTTTCGATGCCTGCTTCTTCCAAGCCTTTATAAAATCCAATATTGCTCATTACGGTAGAGACCACGGTATCCTTCTTCAGCTTACCCTGCTCTCTCCACGAGATACCACAGATTGCCATGATAAAGTCGCCATCTACCAGGCGGCCTTCCTCATCTACAGCAATCAGGCGATCAGCATCCCCGTCGAATGCAAGCCCCAGGGCTGCTCCATTCTCAATAACAGCTTTCTGTAAGGCTTCCGGATGAGTAGAACCGCAGTTCTCGTTAATATTTAACCCGTCCGGGTTGCAGGCGAGTGTAATTACATCGGCTTCCATATCAGCAAAAAGCTGAGCGGCCAATGCGGATGCAGCACCGTTTGCGCAATCAACAACAATTTTTATATCATCAAATCGGTTTTTTACTGTACTTTTGAGGTATTGCAGGTATTTCTGTGCTCCTTCTTTATAATTCAGCACCGTACCGATATCTCCACCGATCGGGCGCGGCAGCTCATCTTTATCAGCGTCAAGCAGCGCTTCGATTTCAGCTTCCTTCTCATCAAGCAGCTTGAATCCGTCACCGCCGAAGAATTTGATACCATTATCCTGAACCGGATTATGAGAAGCGGAGATCATAACACCCGCGTCTGCTTCAAGCGCACGTGTCAGATACGCAACGCCTGGAGTAGAGATGACACCCAAGCGAACGACCTCCGCTCCGATGGATTGCAGCCCGGCGATCATAGCACGCTCCAGCATCGGTCCGGAAATGCGTGTATCACGGCCGACTACGACCTTTGGCTTTTCATTCTTGCTGCCGCGCGTAACAACATATCCCCCAAAGCGCCCTAATTTATATGCAAGCTCAGGCGTTAATTCTGTATTTGCGACTCCCCGTACTCCATCAGTTCCAAAATATTTACCCATTACTTTCCCTCTCCTCTCACGAGTTAGCATGTTGATTGTCAGCTTGCTCTTTTATTAAAACTGTTGCTTGTAGATTTTGTTCATTCGTTATTTTGATACCCGGTGGAAGATTGCTTACTTGTATAGGCGTAGTATACTGTCCCGGCGGCTTATCGTCCATTGTTACGGACGCGCTGAGCTTGCCTTTGTCGATTCGCTCCATCGCTTCCTTTGTTCCCTGCAACTGCAGTTGAATGCGGCCGGATACTGGTCTAATAAACTCTGATGTCTGATTCTCCGCAAGCCCTTGAATTCGTATTGGAAGATCTACCGAATCACGGACACTAACCGGCTGTTCGGATTGGTCGTCTTGCGAATCTCCCGGGCCTGCTGCTCCCGTCTCTGTAGCGACTTCATCTCCTTTGACCACATTCACAGTAACGTTCGCTTCCATCGCGCTTACTTTCTCTGCTTTATCCGGAAGCGGAATCTTCACAGGAACAGTCTTCGATTCACTTAGGTCATTTACATCAACCGCAGGAAGCGTTACAGACGAGATCGTATCAAGCACCTCTTGCGATCCGTATACCGTGACTTCCTTCGGGTTAGAAGTTACAGTATCAATCCGATACCCATCCGCCGGCGCACCTTTTGTACTGACTCGCAGCGGCACGGTTTTAGCCGGAAGGGACGTCAGCGGTACCTCGACATCCACGACAGCAGGTGAGATCTTAGCTGCTTCTACCGGCTGTCCTCGACGGTCAAGCACACGCAGCGGAACTTTCGTGCTGATCGATTCTTCGGCACCCTCCACACTGACAAATGCCCGGACAAAGGCCACATTATCGGCCTGACTTTCCGGCACGGTAACAGTAACAGTCTTTGGATTTACAATCGGTTCGCCAACCTTGCCTTTCGCCTGTGTCTTACCCACCAGATCGACCTGAACAGTTCGCTCTAATTTCTTAATCTCCTCGATAATCACAGATACCTGCCGCGGCTGTACAGTTACTTCCAAACCTCGCGGAATACCCTCATACTGTACAGGTACCTCATGTTTTCCACTGCCGTAATTACGCAGGTCTACATACACGTCAAGACTATCCGATGAGAGCAGTGACGACATGGCAAGCAGATCTTTGCTGCCTCTAATCTCGACCTGTACAGTAGAAGGAGCCTGTACTAGATATTTGCGCGCATCATAGCGTACCTTCAGGTCGGCCTGTGTTACACGTGTTGAAACCTGCGCCTGCCCTACTCCTGGACTGTATGTAGCCGGGTCGTTGTTAACCACCATCCACAGCATCACTGCGATTAGGAACGATGTGACTTTGACAAACGTATTGTTATTGAGCCACTTATCCATCATTCTTCACCTTCCGCTGCCAGATCGGAGACTGCGTCCTTCCTTGCATCATAAGCTTCTCCTGAAGGAATTGTGTCAGCTTCTCCGCATCGTAATCGCGTGTAATCTCACCATTCATGGCGATGGAAACCTGGCCTGTTTCTTCAGAGACCACAATGGCAATACCGTCCGACACTTCACTTAACCCAATAGCCGCACGGTGACGCGTTCCCAATTCTTTAGAGATGGTCGGATTTTCGGAGAGCGGAAGATAGCAGCCCGCCGCCATAACCATATCCTTGCGCATAATAACGGCACCATCATGCAATGGTGTGTTTGGAATAAAAATGTTAATAAGCAGCTCTGTACTGCTACGGGCAGTAAGGGAAATCCCTGTCTCGATATAGTCAGAGAGCCCTGTCTCCCGCTCAATTACAATTAATGCGCCGATTCTACGCTTGGCCATATAGAAGACAGATTTGACAACAGATTCAATCGCATCACTCATTACCTTTTCTTCTGGAGTTGAGCTGCGGGAGAATAGCCGACCGCGTCCAATTTGCTCAAGCGCGCGCCGCAGCTCCGGCTGAAAAATGACCAGAATCGCAAAGACACCATAGGACAGCGCCTTGTCCATCAGCCATTTGAGCGTACTCAGATGCAAGAAGGTACTGGCCAGCATTAAGACGACCACGACAATAATCCCTTTAAACAACTGAAGCGCTCGCGTTCCACGCAGCAGAAGAATGAGTTTATAAATAATGTAAGTTACGATTAAAATATCAATTCCATTAAGGATATAGCCAAGAAAATTTTCGGTGAAATCCTCCATTCACTTTCCTCCTTAAAGCGGGAGGCACTAATCGGGCAACGGTCAGTCGCACCCTTGTTTCCCAGCGTTCTCTTTTCCTAGTATATATTGTTTCTTATGCTCACGCAAAAAAGACACGGTATTCCGTGCCCTTCCTCCGTTTTTTATTCTAGCTGTTTACAATCGAGTTGAAAACCTTTTTTAAATTATACCAAACCCATTCGACCGCTTCGTGAATTTCTTGCACTTCACCCGTGATATGAGCGGTAGAGGCTGCATATATCTCACCATCAATGGCGACAACGTTTCCTTTTACTTCTCCGTCTATCTGAATGTTGCCATTGCGTACGACAATATCGCCTTCTACTGTTTTTCCGGTAGGAACGATCACCATATGACGATCTTCATCAACCCGAACGCTCTGTGACTGCGGCGCTGAGAATTCAAATCGTCCTTGTCCTTCTGTCCAAAATGACATCATGCTCCCCGCCATAAGCACAACGAACAAGGAAGCGGCCACAAGCAAGGGATGACGCTTAATACGATCAAAGAAGCTTACCTTGTTTTTCTTTTTTGGAAGCGACGCCATGACACGCTCGGTAAAGCCTTCCGGTGCTTTCGTATGGGAGAGACTTTGCACAAAGGCAATTGTCTTCTTTATTTCTTGAAGATGTCTCTTACAATCCTGGCAGGTAGCGATATGAGCGCGGAGTTGCATCTCTTCTTCTTTTGTTGCTTCTTCATCCAGATAGTGATGCATAAGACGCACATGATCTTGGCAAGCCATAATGAATCTCTCCTTCCTTTCTATTACATAAACCGAAGTTTCTTGCGCAGCGCTTCCCTGCCTCGGTGAATTCTTGTTTTGATGGTTGAGATGGGGAGTTGGACAGCATCACTGATTTCCTGCAGGCTCAAGTCTTCAATATAGCGCAGCAACATGACGGCCCGGTACTTCGGGCTCAATCCCATGATGGCTCCCTGCACCTCTTCCTGCAATTCATCCGTTAGCACTTCTTCCTCCGGACCTTTACTTGTATCGGCAAGCCGGTCGTGCCAATCCACCCCTTCGGCTCCGGAAATTTCTGCGTCGATGGAGAGATTTTTCTTTCGTTTTCTTAGAGTATCAATACTTAGATTCGAAGCGATACGGTATATCCAGGTGGAGAACTTGTACTGTGGATCATAGTTGTCCAGGTTCGCATATACGCGCAGGAATGTTTCCTGTGCAACATCTTCTGCTTCCTGCCGATTTCCTAACATGCGGTAGGAAACATGGTATACCTTATCTTTGTACAAATCGACCAGTTCGGCAAAAGCATCCCGGTCTCCGTTCTTTGCCCTCTGGATAATCCGTTGCTCGGTTATGTCCAATTGCTCCACATCCTAAATCAGTTTCCCCGTATGCTATATACGTCTTCTGCATATGATGGGTTTCAAAAAAAAACAAAAAGACGAGAATGCTTTTTTAGCATTCCCGTTTCCTCTATAGGTTCTACTCACTTATTATATTAGCTTTTCACCAAAGACGGAACCCATTAACGCTACGGCAACACGCGCTGTTTGATTCATTCGGTCAAGAATAGGGTTCACTTCAACAAATTCAGCACTGCTCAATACATTCGCTTCGGCTAAAATCTCCATCGCCAGATGACTTTCACGGTAGCTGATGCCTCCAATGACAGGCGTTCCTACCCCTGGGCAATCATGAGGATCTAGCCCGTCTAAGTCAAGGCTTAGATGAACACCGTCTGTACCGTTGGTCGTAATTTTAAGCGCTTCCTCCATCACACGAGCCATACCCAAGCGGTCGATCTCATGCATAGTGAATACTTTAATCCCCAGCTTTTTAATGAACTCCTTCTCCCCCGGATCTAACGCACGCGCCCCGATTACTACCGTTTTTTCTGGGTCCAGCTTACTTACCGGGCTTCCGATTGATGTAAGAGCATCATGACCATACCCCAAGCTTACAGCAAGGGACATGCCGTGGATGTTACCAGACGGTGAGGTCTCTGCCGTATTCATATCACCATGCGCGTCATACCAGATAACACCTGTCTTTGGGCGGTGCTGCAGCACGCCTGCAATCGTACCAATGGCAATACTGTGGTCTCCTCCAATCACAAGCGGGAAGTGACCCTTGCTCATCTCTGTCGATATTGCTTCGCTTAACTCTACATTAACTCGTGCGATTTCATCCAAGTATTTTAAGTGGGTGCCGGCACTCGTATAATCTTTTGGTCGGCGTACAACCAGATCACCTTTATCATGCATCCTGTATCCGATTTTCTCTAAGCGCTCTGCAATCCCGGCATAGCGAATGGCACTTGGCCCCATATCTACCCCACGACGATCCGCCCCTAAATCCATCGGAACACCTATAATAGAAATATTTTGATTAATGGAAGGATTCATATATGTAAGCCCTCTCTTTCTCTTTGTCTATCCATTTTATCCTGTAAAAAGCAAATGACTCAACTCAACAGGATCATGAATGGTTATGCAGCAGAACACAAAAGCTAACCGTATCTTCTGCATATTTCGTTTTAATTACGCGTGCAGGAGGTATATATATAGGTCATACCTAGATCATGATACGATCATACTCTTTATAGAATTAGATTAGGCAGAAGGAGGTTTTGACCATGATCACGTTCTCTTCCGTTTCAAAACAGTATGAGGACGGTACACAAGCCATTCGTTCATTAGATTTTACCATCCAGGAAGGGGAATTCTTCGTACTGATCGGGCCAAGCGGCTGTGGAAAGACAACAACGATGAAGATGATTAATCGACTGATTGAGCCAACAGAAGGTAGAATTCTTATGCACGACCGCGAAATACATACGTTTGATGTACAGGAACTTCGCTGGAATATCGGATATGTTCTGCAACAGATCGCTTTATTTCCGCATATGACCATTGCTGAGAATATCGCCATTGTTCCCGAAATGAAGAAGTGGAAGAAAAAGAAAATCAATGAACGCATCGATAATCTGCTTGATATGGTAGGACTTGACCCTAGTACATACCGTAACCGCAAGCCTGCCGAATTATCAGGCGGACAGCAGCAGCGGATTGGAGTCGTACGAGCACTCGCGGCGGACCCCGAAGTCATCCTAATGGATGAGCCGTTTAGCGCATTGGACCCGTTAAGCCGTGAGCAACTGCAGCAGGATATACGAAACCTACAACAAAAAATCAAGAAGACCATTGTGTTTGTCACGCATGATATGGATGAAGCCATGGCACTTGGCGATCGGGTCTGCTTAATGAAAGATGGGGAAGCAGTACAAATCGATACGCCGCAAAATATGATTCTCCATCCAGCAGATGACTTTGTTCGTGAATTTATAGGCAATCGGAAATCGGAATGGCTGACTGCGGTTGATGTTATCAGCGAGCCAGAAAGCCCCCACCTCCTGTCAATACAGGCCTGGGAAGCAGGGGAGCGTCCTGCTGTTCATCCATTATATATTGTGCAGGAAAATGGGTCTCTTGCGGGACGAGTCATTGATGGGCGCATCGTGCAGGAGAGAACCCCTATGCTACATAACGATATAAACCTTTCCAAAGCCCTTCCTTTATTCGAGCAATATGAGGTAGAAGCGTTGCCCGTTATAAAAGGGGAGAATGTAGTCGGTGTACTTTCGTATCGCAGTATTGTGCATCATCTCGCCAAAAAGCACAGAAAGGAGATGAATAGCCTGTAATGCAGAACTTTTTCGACTTACTAGCCAAAAATCAGGATATCCTGCTGACAACGATTTGGCGGCACCTGCAGCTCTCCGTCGTCTCCCTTCTGTTTGCAGTAATCATCGCCCTGCCGCTCGGCATCTACCTTACACGTAAAAAGCGGATTGCCGAGCCGATTATCGGCGTTACTGCCGTACTGCAGACGATTCCGAGTCTTGCCCTGCTCGGCTTTATGATTCCGCTGATTGGGATTGGCCCAACTCCGGCTATCATTGCCTTAACAGCTTATGCACTACTTCCGATTCTGCGCAATACATATACAGGCATTAGCGGCGTTGATCCGGCATTAATTGAAGCGGCAACAGGCATGGGAATGAATTCGCGCCGACGCCTTACAAAAGTAGAGCTTCCTTTGGCCATGCCAACCATTATGGCCGGGATTCGTACCGCTATGGTGCTCATTGTAGGAACGGCTACACTGGCGGCACTAATTGGAGCAGGTGGTCTGGGTGATTTGATTCTAACCGGTATCCAACGAGCGGATAACGGATATATTCTGCTTGGAGCAATCCCTGCAGCTTTGCTTGCAATCTTGTTCGACGTGCTGCTTCGTTTTACAGAGAAACGTTCCATGTCGTCTTCTTTTAAGCCGATTATCGGCGTTATGGTTGTATTTGTTCTTCTCATCGCCTCCCCTTTTATTATGCAAGGCGGGCGAGCTGACATTGTGCTCGGTGCTAAACTAGGTTCAGAGCCAAATATTCTAATTAACATGTACAAAATACTTATTGAAGAGCAAACAGATTTAACGGTTGAGTTAAAGCCTAATCTTGGTGGTACCGATTTTCTTTATAGTGCGATTAAAAAAGGCGACATTGATGCCTATCCCGAATATACGGGTACAGCCGTCGTTACACTCATGAAGCAAAAGCCCGTCAGTAACAATCCTGAAGCGGTATATAAACAGGCACAAGAACTACTCGCTAAGCAAAATCTAACCTATTTAGAGCCCATGAAATTCAGCAACACGTATGCATTAGCCGTCAAAGAAGATTTCGCCAAACGGCTAAACTTACAAAGCATCTCGGATCTTAAGAATCATACTGACAAATTAAAGGCAGGTTTTACTTTTGAGTTCAAAGACCGGGAAGACGGCTATAAAGGAATACAAAAGGTGTACGGCCTTACTCTCCCTACAATCCAAACGATGGATGCAGGGCTTCGAGCTAAAGCAATCGGTTCAGGTGATGTTAACATTATTGATGCATATTCTACAGACGGATATATGATTGAATACAAGCTAAAAGCATTAAAAGACGATAAAAAGCTTTTCCCACCATATAATGGTGCACCCCTGATACGAAATGAGACGCTGGAGAGGCATCCAGAGTTAAAGCAAATATTAAATACACTTGCCGGAATGATTACAGAAGAAGAGATGATGGAAATGAACTATCGAGTGGATTATAAAGATGAGGATGCAGCAAAAATAGCACAAGAATTTCTTGAGAAGAAAGGGCTTTTGAAAAAATAAGGCTAGATATTTGTAATGCGATTCTGCGAAGCGTGTGGCTTGACTGCTTTCACTGTAATAACTGCGGGGATTAAAGCAGCTAGCCGCATGACTTCGTACCTATAGAGCGGTAGAGGTGCAGACATAAAAAAAAGACCTTACTATATATGTAAGCATCTTCGTATTATAAATATATAATGGAGCGGGTGATGGGAATCGAACCCACGTATTCAGCTTGGAAGGCTGATGTT
>NZ_JBFTXJ020000017.1 GCF_041379945.2 Aneurinibacillus sp. REN35
GGGAGATGGGCTGGAAGGATATTCGCCCGATTATGGTCGAGACGATCAATATTACATCGATGATTTTCTTGATTATTGCTGCCGCCAGCCTGTTTGGTCTGTACCTGACCAATGAACAGGTACCACAAATTGTCGGTGCTTGGATTGCGGAAAGCGACATGAATAAATGGGTGTTCTTCTTAATCGTCAATATCTTGTTCTTTATTATGGGTACGTTCCTTGAGGCGGTCTCAGTCATTCTGATCACGCTGCCGATCCTGCTGCCGATCATCAAGCACCTGGGGATCGATCCGATTCACTTCGCGATCGTGATGACGGTGAACATGGAGCTGGCGATGATTACGCCGCCGGTCGGTCTGAACTTGTTTGTGGTAGGCGGGATTGCGAAGGAGAAGCTCGAAGTGGTCGTACGCGGGGTCATCCCGTTTATCCTGTTATTCATTGTGGTGCTGGCCTTATTTGTGATCTTCCCGCAGCTCTCTCTCTGGCTGCCGGGTATGATGGAATAATAGAGTAGAAAGGAAGAGATACGATGAGTATAAGTCGACAGCTTGCTTCTTACCTTGTGCAAGCAACATATGAAGACATGCCTGCGGAGGCTATAGAATATACGAAGTTATGTATGCTGGATTGGTTGGGCTCTGCCATTGCCGGCCGGAATACACCACCGATCCGCATGATTCAAGAGATGGTAGAGGAGGCAGGCGGTCATCCGCAAGCTACCCTTATAACAGGTGGCAAGTCTTCAGTTCAGCAAGCGGCGTTTATCAATGGAGCGTCAAGTCATATCGTGGAGCTTGATGATATTCATAAAGCGTCCATCGTCCATGCGGCGACCGTCGTTATTCCTGCTGCGCTCGCAGTAGCAGAATGGCGGGGAGCGAGCGGACAGGAGCTATTAGTATCCATCGCCCTTGGCTATGAAGTATGTTATCGGGTGGGGGAAGCAGTTGGACCGTCGCATTATTATCATTGGCATAATACAGCCACCTGCGGAACGTTTGGTGCGGCGGCGGCAGCGGGAAAATTACTTGGCCTCAATGAAGAGCAGATGGTGCATGCATTGGGCAATGCCGGAACACAGGCCGCCGGTCTATGGGAGTTCATTGAAACAGGCGCGATGTCTAAGCAGCTGCATCCTGGAAAGGCTGCGATGAATGGCGTGCTTGCCGCCCTTCTTGCAGAGAAGGGATTTACGGGGGCAGAAAAAATCTTTGAAGGTAAGCGGGGATTTTTTGAAGCGATGTCTGAATCGTATGATGCAGATAAGATGACGAGTCAGCTCGGCCGTGTATTTAAAATTATGGAAAATTCATTCAAGGTACATGCGTCCTGCCGCCATACTCATCATGCGATGGATCTTATAAAATTGCTGCGTATGGATAAACGCATACAACCTGATGATGTAAAATCTATCCGGGTCTACACGTATCAGGATGTTGTCAATATTACCGATAACCCTGATCCACACACTGTCTATGCATCGAAGTTCAGCCTTCAATATTGTGTTGCGCTGACGTTAGTTACCGGGAAGACATCTCTTCCTGATTTTACGGAGGAGGCGCTTTATGATCGTGACATTCGAGCGGTTATGCCGAGAATTTCCGTCCAAGTTGATCCTGCTATTCATGCAGCCTATCCGAACAAGTGGGGCGCAAGAGTAGAAGTGGAGCTAGAAAATGGGGAGTGTATGGAGTTTACTACCGATTATCCGAAAGGTGATCCGGAGAATCCGGTATCAGCCGCTGAATTAATAGAGAAGTTCCGCGTGTTGACCGCAGCTCTTGCAGAAGAGGAACGTGAACGATTGATTCAAGCGGTTATGAGCATAGAGAAGGCGGCGGCCGCTAGTGATGTATGGGTAGTACAGTTCGTCGGAGAAGAATTATGCGAGAAGTAAATGTAGATCAGATTACGGCCGCAGTAAAAAAGCTGTGCATGGATGCAAATTACGAGTTAAGCGGTGACGTAGTAGCCGCATTTCAAGAGGCGGCTCAAGCAGAAGAATCACCGGTCGGCAAAAGCGTCATCGATCAGTTGATTGCTAATGCCGAGATCGCTGCGGCAGAGCGTGTACCGATGTGCCAGGATACGGGGATGGCGATCTTCTTTGTTGAATTAGGTCAGGATTGTCGGATTACGGGAGGGCGGCTATATGACGCCATTAATGAAGGAATTCGACAAGGCTATGGAGAAGGATACCTGCGGGCTTCTGTCATAGAGGATCCGCTGCGAAGACAGAATACAGGCGATAATACGCCTGGGATCATTCATGTAGAACTTGTAGAAGGCGATACGTGTACGCTGCATATGACAGCCAAAGGATTCGGAAGTGAGAATATGAGCCGCTTGCAAATGCTAAAGCCTTCCGATGGAATTGAAGGTGTGAAGGCATTTATTATTGAGACGGTAAAGCTAGCAGGACCCAGCGCATGTCCACCGATGGTTGTCGGGGTTGGATTGGGCGGTACATTCGAGAAGTCAGCCTACCTTGCAAAAAAGTCGTTACTGCGTCCGCTTGGTCAGCGGCATGAGCGGGCTGACATCGCAAAGCTAGAAGAAGAAGTAATGGCAGATATCAATCGCCTTGGTATTGGACCGCAAGGAATGGGCGGGCGAACCACCGCATTGGATGTGCATATTGAAGTATTTGCGACTCATATTGCGGGTCTGCCGGTTGCCGTCAACATTAATTGTCACGCGAGCCGTCACAAAACGGCTGTCGTATAAGGAGGGTGTATATGAAGCACATACAGCTTCCGCTGACAGAAGAACAGGCAGCAGAGTTGCGATCGGGTGATCGAGTGGAGCTGACGGGTATTCTTTATACGGCGAGAGATGCCGCACATAAAAGAATGCAGGAGGCACTTGATCGGGGAGAGTCGCTTCCCATCGAGATGGACGGTCAGATCATCTACTATGTCGGACCGACACCGCCCAAACCGGGGGAGGTCATCGGTTCGGCAGGTCCTACGACAAGCAGCCGGATGGATGCCTATACGCCAGATCTGCTTGCGGAAGGTCTGCGGGGTATGATTGGAAAAGGAAAACGAAGTGAGGCCGTCAAGCAAGCGATGATGGCCCACCGCGCCGTATACTTTGCGGCGGTGGGTGGAGCGGCGGCTTTGATCGCTAAAACCATTCGCTCAGCGAACGTTATAGCATACGAAGATTTAGGAACAGAGGCCATATATCGGTTGGAGGTAGATCACTTTCCTGCAATTGTGATCAACGATACGCATGGTCATGATCTATATGAGCAGGGGGAGAATCAATACAGACATAGGTAGCGGATAAAGAGAGAGGATAGAGAGGCTGAAGTGGATATGAATAAAGAGGCTAAGCAAAAGTGGATGGGCGGAGTAGCGGGTGCGTTTGTGTTTGGCGCACTCTTTTTTCTATTGCCGGAGGAAGTAGGCTATGCAGCGCGCATGACCCTTGCGGTTACAGGGCTTGCGATTGTATTGTGGATTGCAGAGACATTTCCTATTGGCCAGACATCCTTTTTAATTCTTTTGCTCATCAGTATCACGGGGGTGGTACCACTTGATACCGCATTAAGCGGATTTGCTTCCGGGGCTATTTTTCTTATTATTGCAGGGATGATGATGGCGAAGGCTGTAAATGATACACTGTTGATTCAGCGCCTAACCTATTATGTGTTAATGAAAGTAGGCTCTTCGACATCACGCATCCTAGCGGGCATTCTGATGATCTCACAGATTCAGGCCTTATTCATTCCTGCTACGGCAGTACGTACGAGTTTATTGCTTCCGGCTATCATTCATGTGATGAAAACATTCGATTATCAGGCCCACCCTAACATTCGCAGACAATTCATGCTTGGCGTTGCCTTTGGCGGGAATATCAGCGGTACGGCTATTTTACCGGCAGCGATCGGCAATGTATTAGCGGTTGAGATTCTAAATATGTACCTTCATACTAATATTTCCTATATGCAGTGGTTCCTGCTTGCTTTTCCCATCTGGTTTTTGCTTATTCCTGCAGTATGGTACATCCTGCTGCGTTCCTATCCGGCGGAAGTGAAAGAGATTGTAGGCATACAAGAAGAGATGGAGCGGCGATACCGCGAGCTTGGTCCCCTAACAGCGCCGGAGAAGCGATGCCTGCTTATTCTTGGAGGTACCGTAGCATTGTGGATGACGGAATCTCTGCATCATATGGTCCCGGCTATCCCAGCGATTCTTGCTGTTGTTGTGCTTAGTATGCCGCGTATCGGCGTAACCAAATGGGAGCATACCACCAAGATCAGTCTCGACACCGTATTTATTCTAGGAATTACACTATCGCTTGGCAGAGTATTAAACGAGACAGGAGCCATTGATTATATTAGCGGCCTATTAGAGCACGGATGGCTGACGAACGGTCTGCATACCCCGCTGCTCGGCGTTTTGTTTGTGGTATTGCTTACACAGATTTACCATCTTGGCGTGTCAAATGTCTCAACCGCTATCGTTACTCTTTTGCCCATTCTAATCGGTATCGCCAGCAAAGCGGGAGCCGATCCGGTCGTGGTTGCTTTTACGGCGGCATTGACCTGTCTATTCGGCTTTATTCTTGTAGTAGAGACAATGCCGAATGTGTTGGTACAGGCCAGCGGTTATATCAGACAGCGCGAATTCTTCCTGCCTGGCTTATGGGCCACGCTGGCTTCCATAGTCATTACGTTATTGACGGCTGCTACCTGGTGGAGATGGATGGGGTTTATGTCTTGAGATAGGGAAGTTGTGAACGAAGTGAAAAGAACCCGCAGCCCTTTTTTGTTGGCTGCGGGTTCTTTTCGCTTTTATATGGACTTACGGCATGGCGAGAGAGATAGGCCAATAATAGAAAGCGAATGTAATTGCAATAATAACAATGCCGCTCATCATTAGATAGCCGGGATACCTGCGCGTTATGGTCATCTCTTCTGACTCATTCGGATCAATCGGACGTTTTAGAATTCTCTCCTGATAGGCTCGTTCCCCATCGCTTACGATACCGAATCTAGATACGGTAAATAATGTTACTGTGCTGAGGAGCACACCAATAATAACCGGATTGGCGTATACAGGAAGGGGCACACCAAGAGATTTAAGACTTTCTCCGAGAATGACACCCAAAAATCCAACAATGATGCTCCAGAAGGCACCGCTTTTGGTTACTTTTTTTGAATATACACTTGCAAATGCCACCGGCCCCCATGAGGCGGCGAACAGCGTAGCCGCGAAGTATCCGATCCACATGACGGACGGCGGCTGCCATAATCCGATCAGCAGGATGACAATACTGATGACAATCATGGAGATACGACTCGCTCGCAGCAGTTGTTTATCTGAATACGTTTTATTGCGTGCCTGCTCCATCAGATCCCTTGTAATGCTGCTGCCGATAAGCTGTAGAAAGCTTGAAGCCGAAGAGAGAGCTGCTGCCATAATACCGCTGACAATAATGACACCAAGCCAGGTGGGAACAATATTCATGGCCGCCCAGATGAATACTTTTTCGGGTGGAGCGATGTCGGACTTGATTGTTGTAATGGTAGAGATACTGATATGAAGAAATAAATAGATTGTAATAATGGAGATGGTTGCCCATACACCGGAACGGATGGCGACATGTTCATTTCTTGCCATCAGATAACGGCTGCTCTGCCATGGGCTGATGGCGATAACAGCTCCCCATACCAATCCGAAAATAACAGCCCAGGCCAACGCTTCCCACGGTGTACCCATAGACGCTTGAGGTCCGGTAATGCCGTGCCAGCTTAGCAGATCAGGGCGGGTCGTTGATTGCGCCGCCTTCGTAATCGCCCAAGGGAAGCCACCGGCCGCTTTAATAATGAAGGGAAAAGCAAGATAGGTGGCAATAGAGAATAAAAAGAACATGACTGTATCATTTACCATAACACCTTTTGCGCCAGAGAGTATGGTAAAGGAAGAATAGACGATCCACATAATTAATAAAGCGACCGTATAGGATACTCCCGAAATCTCAGACAGCAAGACAGCGGCACCCTGCGTAACCGCCACGAGGTAAGCAGCGACCCCAAGCACGGTAGTAATGGCCGCCGCCATGCGAACCTTATTGGATTGAAAGCGATTGCCAAAATACTCAGGAACCGTTAAGGACTGGCTTCTGCGTAAATACCGTCCGAACAAGAAGACTCCGAATACGTATCCGCTCGCATTAAAGATAACGAGGATAAGCAAAAGAATAGGATAGCCTTCATACGAAAAACCGGCTTCGCCCATAAAGGAAACCGTACTTAGAAAAGAGGCGACCAATGTCCCTGTGATCATGAGCGTCGAACCGCTGCGCCCCGATACATAATATTCTTCGGAGCTTTTTACTTTTTGTGATAAGAAGACACCGATCAATACATACACGATAAACGAGATAATAATACCAACCGTAAAAATCATTTACATCCCTACCTTTCCGTACGAAGCAGCAGCGTCGGTATTTTCTCTTTTCTTCTCCAACTCCATCTCCTGTTGTGCACAAGTAGCTTGCTGCTCCATTCTCCGAAGAAACGCACGTGTACAAAGCCCGATAATCAGCAGGGACCCTCCATAGCCAATACTGAAAAGAAATTCGCCCATTTGTGGACCTCCTCGCTACAATAAATTATTCGTGTCTACTGTTTACTGTAGCAATTTTTATACCATGTTTTGATTATTCTAACGATTGGCTGGAGGTAAGCTGGTATTTATGCAGCTTGCGCATGATTGTCGTCTGATTTACGTCCAATGCCTTGGCCATTTTTCTTGTTGTTTTGTGTTTGGTCAGCGCATAAGAAAGCACTTGCTTCTCCGTTTCTTCAACCGCTTGTTTGAGCGGCATAATTCCTGATACTTGAACCATGGATGGACGGCCTTCTTTATTAAAATGAAATGGCAGATCTTCAATAGAGACGATAGGTTTCCTTGACGTTACAACCATTTGTTCGATTAGATTCTCCAGTTCTCTAATGTTGCCCGGCCACTCGTGCAGTTGAAGAATGAGGCGAGAGCTCTCATCTAATGTGATAGACTGATTGTATTTTTCATTGAACTTATCGAGAAAGCGGTCAATAAGCAGTCCGATATCCTCTTTCCTTTCGCGAAGCGGAGGAATGCGGATGGGCACGACATGAAGACGATAGTATAGATCCTGTCGGAATGTTTTCTCCTGAATCATTTGACGCAGGTTTTTATTGGTCGCAGAAATAATGCGGATATCCGTTTGTTTTTCCTTCGTTCCACCTACCTTTTTGAAGGTTTTTTCTTGAACGAGATGAAGGATTTTTACTTGAAGATCAAGCGGCATTTCTCCGATCTCGTCAAGAAACAATGTACCTCCGTCTGCCATCTCTACGAGTCCGGTTTTCCCCTGCTTGCTTGCTCCGGTAAAGGCCCCTGATTCATAGCCGAATAGTTCCGATTCGATCAGATTGGGCGGGATCGCTCCGCAGTTTACCTGCACAAATCGTTTGTCTTTACGTGGACTTAATTCATGGATAATCTTTGCCAGCACCCCTTTCCCGACACCTGATTCACCATGAATGAAGATTGAGGAGTCCATCGGTGCCACCTTTTCCGCCATCTCAATGACAGAAATCATATTGTCCGATTGGGTAATCAGCTTGTTAAAGAAGATTGTTTTCTCCTGTGGATGTTTTGTGAGATTATGCTGCTTCATTCGTGCATCAGTCTGCTTAAGCTTATGCTTAATCTCTACCAGCTCGGAAATATCACGGGCATTGGAGACGATACGGTATAGCTTGCCTTCTTCATCAAATACAGGCTTAGCTGTTGTAAAGACGGTCTTTCCGTTCGGATAGGTTTGCTCGGCGGATTGTACTGTTTTTGTTTTCATCGTTCTTAGTGTAACGGAATTCACGATTAGTCCCTTTTTTACGAGCTCCTCAATACTCTTATTCACATAAGCCTCCGGGGGAAGGCCCGTGAACTTCTTACAGGATTCGCTGACAAAAAGTGTCTTCCCCTGTGCGTCTGTTACGTAGATTTCGTCATAGGAGGAGTGCAGAATTTGTATCCATTCTTTATTCTCCTTCCGGGCGTTTTCTAGCTGCTCGTGCAGCGATTCATTTAATTTTAACAGGCTGTCGACTTTTTGCTGCTGCTGGTAGGTAGTAACCTCCAACGCGGTATAACATTGATAGTGTTTATGGTCCTCGATAATGAAGTAGTCGTACGAGCAGCTCATCTCTTCATTGATGTCATCCAATGAACGAACTATGTAGAAGCTTGTATTTAAGTAATGATCCAGCGGTTTTTCACAGCCTCCTAGAGCGATCGTTTTCCAAAAAATGTATTCCTCTAGAATACCGATAATGTGCAGAGCATCATCGACAATAAGGATCGGGAAAGCATTAAGAGCTGCCAGCCCCTTTAATTCCAACAAACTTGTATCGGAAAAGACGGTAAGCGTCTCATTTGCTGGTAATTTGGTCATATGAAGCCTCCTTATTCTGTAGTACGGATTAAAGTGAACACAATTTGCATCGATTCCTCTCTAAAAATAGAAAAGATAGAATATTTTTTATTTTTTTATTTTCTCTCGAATACGTTGTTTTGTAAACGCTTTATTGTGCAAAAAATAAATTTTGTAATGGGGTTAAATTCGAACCTTTTATGCAACACATCGTTGCATAAAAGGTTCGATTTTTGAAGAGAGAATAAATTGCATCAGCGATCCAGCTAATTAGCAACGAAGCAGAGGTACGTGTTTCGTTTGTGTCTGGATACATGCATACATTTTTTGGGTTGTTGGTACGAATCTGGCATGATCATTGCTTCTACATAAAATTACCACAGCTCATTTGGCTGCAAGTTTTGTTTATAGAAAGAGGATTGGAAGTATATTTGCGGAGGAGTGAACAGATAGTGGCTCAATTTAAACATTTATTTGAAAAGGTAACCATCGGGACAACCGAATTAAAAAACAGAATTCTAAGTACGGCGCATCAGACCAATCATGTGGTAGATGGAATTCCGACAACGGATATGACCGCTTATCATATGGCCCGCGCCAAAGGTGGAGTCGGTCTGATTGTATTAGAAGCGGCGGCCGTGCACACATCCGGTATGCTGACGACGCATACGATTGCTGGTTACGATGAAAGGATTGTGCCGGCTTACACGGATATTGCCAGGCAGATGCATAAATACGGAACAAAGGTATTTGCCCAGCTATTTCACGGTGGTCGGGAAGTAGTATCAAGTGATTACCGCAATGCGGCATGGGCACCGTCCGCTGAACCTAGCTTGCGATTCGGCGCGATGCCAAAGCCGATGAATCTAGAAGAGATTGAAGCGGTGATTGAAGGGTTTGCCATATCAGCTAAACTAGCCAAAGAAGCGGGACTAGATGGGGTAGAAGTCTGTTGTTCACATGGGTATCTTCCCGCGCAATTTTGGTCCAGTCAGATTAATCATCGCACAGACCAATATGGAGGTTCCTTTGAGAACCGGATGCGCTTCATTGTAGAAGTGATGAAGCGTGTATGGAAGGCAGTAGGAGAAGAGTATACGGTGGGCATCCGCATGAGTGCGGATGAGATGACGATGGACGGGGCAACAGTAGCAGATGCTGTACGTATTGTGGAATACCTGGTTGAGCAGACACGGGTTGATTTCATCAATGTTACGGCAGGTGATTCGAGTACGTATGCTGGTTCTACACATATCGTGCCACCATCTCCTATGAAGCATGCCTATCTTGCTGCGCATGGATTTAAGATTCGGATGGCTGGGGCCGTTCCTGTATTCGTTGGCTCACGCATTGTTGATCCGGTAGAAGCCGAGCAGATTGTAGCATCCGGAAAGGCCGATGTAGTGGGGATGACACGGGCGCTGATTGTAGACCCTGGTATGCCAAACAAAGCGATGCAGGGAGATCTTCAATCCATCGATGCATGCCTTGGCTGTCTGCAGGCGTGTATCGGCCACTATCATAAAGGCATTGCGATCGGGTGCGTACAGAATCCGGTGACAGGCAAAGAGGCTGCACTGCTGCCGCTTATACAGCGTCCAAAGGATAAGCAGCGTGTTCTCGTTATCGGTGCAGGCCCCGCTGGATTACAGGCCGCCTTAACTGCGGATGAACAGGGGCATGAGGTAACGTTAATTGACCGGGATGATGCCGTTGGCGGCTTGCTGCGGACGATGCGGCGGGCACCTATGCGCCAGGAAGTGGCGGAGACGATGCTCGATAACTATACAAAGAAGCTAGAGCGCAGTACCGTACACGTAAAGCTAGGACGGCAGGTAGGCCGGGATGATATTGCCCAGCTGCAGCCGGACGCCATCATTTGTGCAGTCGGCTCAAAACCATATCTACCGCATGTAGAGGGAGTGAATGATCCGCGTGTATTGTCTGTGGATGGTCTGTTTAGTGGAACGCCGCAGAACATAGGAAAGCGTGTGCTTGTATTTGATTTTGCCGGTGATTGGCCTGGGGTTGAGGCAGCGGTATTCCTGGCGGAGAGCGGGCATGAGGTTACACTTGTCTCCGCTAAGCTTCATATTGGACAAGACATTCATCAATATCTTCGAAATGAATACTTGAAGCGGCTTTATGAGCTTCAGGTGTCTTTGCGCCCGCATTATGATTTTGGCGGTATTCAGGAAGACCATGTGCTTATTCGAAACTTATTTACCCATGAGGTCGAGAAGATAGAGCAATGGGATACGGTTGTCTTATCGCTAGGGCGAGTTCCTAATATAGAACTATATGAACGAGTGAAGGATTTGGCACCGCTTGTTCGGCAGATTGGGGATTGTCTCGCACCGCGTACGCTAGAAGAAGCCACGTACGAGGGAATGACTGCTGCATTGGATATTGGCGGCGTTCCGGCTACCGTACAAGTCTAAGGAAGAATAAAGAGGAGATCATCCTGCATAAATAGGGTGATCTTCTTTTATTTTGATACGTCGACATCGGTTGTGGAAAGAAACCAGCGAGAAGAAACGTCTTCCAGGTGACAAAACGAGGAATATCGCCTACAATTTTCATGTAATAAATATAGTTACATGAAAAAAATCGGAGAGGAACGTAAGGATGAATCATTTTACAAGTGAGGTAGAGAGCAGAGAACAGCCTTCCGCACGATCCTATAGAATATGGCTTGCATTCGTGCTGGGTTCTTTGTCGGCCTTTGGACCGCTATCGCTGGATATGTATTTACCGTCCTTGCCAGCACTTGCCAAGGAGCTGAATACAACCACATCGTTAGCTCAGCTTAGCCTTACCTTTTGTCTGCTCGGTCTTTCGTTTGGTCAGCTGCTGGCAGGTCCGTTAAGCGATATGCGCGGCAGACGAGGTCCGCTGCTTATCGCCCTTATTGTGTATGCGGTGTCTTCTCTGTTATGTGCATTTGCACCCTCGGTCGGCATATTGATTGCGCTCCGTTTTATTCAGGGGATGGCTGGCTCGGCGGGGATTGTGATTTCACGTGCGGTTGTGCGCGATCTGTATTCGGGAGTGGAGTTAACTAAGTTTTTCTCACTCTTGATGCTTGTAAATGGAGCGGCTCCTATTCTGGCTCCAGTCATAGGTGGGCAGCTCCTTCGCATTGTTTCATGGCCGGGGATTTTTATTGTGCTCAGTGTAATTGGAATGGTCATGTTTGCGGCTGTCCGTTTTGGTTTGCCGGAGACACTTCCTGCAGAACGACGCTCAGAAGCGGGCATTCTTCCTACGTTGACCGTATTTGCGAAGCTGCTGCGCAACCGTACGTTTATGGGATATGCTCTCTCACAAGGGCTTGTGGTTGCTGCAATGTTTGCCTACATATCCGGCTCGCCTTTTGTGATCCAGGACATTTTCGGTGCTTCACCCCAGATGTTCAGCTTATTCTTTGCAATCAATGGTGTAGGAATTATTATTGCCAGTCAGGTGACCGGAAGGCTTGCTGGTCAAGTGCGTGAAGCGACACTATTTGTAAGTGGATTAGTTATTGCAGCATGCGGCGGTGTGACACTGCTTGTGATGATTGGAATGGGGGCGGGGCTGCTGGCGATTTTATTACCGTTGTTCCTAGTCGTATCAAGCGTTGGTGTGGTCACAACGGCAGGATTCTCGCTTGCCATGCAGGATCAAAAAGAGGCAGCGGGAAGCGCTTCTGCTTTGCTTGGTCTGCTTTCCTTTATTTTCGGTGCAATTTTGGCGCCGCTGGTCGGTATCGGAGGGAGCCAAACAGCAGTACCGATGGGAGTGGTTATTGCCAGTGCGGATGTTGGAGCGTTGTTATGCTATATGTTGTTTGTAAGAGCGAGAAGAGAGAGTCAACAAAATGTAGATGAGAAGTAAGGATCTCAATTTAATATGTCGTACTAGTTCTAATCGTTACACTAAAAGGTCCAATTTTCTCTGAAATAAGGAAATTAGACCTTTTAATGTGGCTTTTAATTTCAAAACCTGAGTAACTGTCCTACTTCTTCAATCCTTTTTTTCTTCTCTAATCTTGCCGTAACCGCCTGCTCAACAGTCACAGCAATAAAGCGAGTCTGTTGGCCTGGTATAGACTGTGAAATTAAATCGAGGTCAGGTGTAATTACAGCTCCAATTGTGACAAAGCCTCCTCCTGTCATCCCATCCCTAAGCATCACGATTACTTCCTGATTATTTGGAACCATGATGACGCCCATTGGATAGGCGATATCAACCACGTTGGATGAATTGCTACCAGCACCGAATGGGGCATCGTATTCCTGAAAGTATACATTTGTTCCTTTATATTGATAAGAGACACGATTTGAATCTGGCATTACTATCCATTCAGCATTTAAGAATGATTGGAGTCCTTGATCCGAGATTCGGTAGCTAGAAAGACCAAATACAGCACGTACTTCGATCATAGAGGGAAAGGTCGGGATATATTCCTGTGGAATTCTTTTACCCAGTTGTTTGAATACTCCCGGCAAATTTTCACCCAGCGGAATTTCTTGATCTTTTTCAATTTTTTGTCCCAGAGAGATCCCAGAAGTATTCAGTATGTATGTGGCACGACTTCCGAACATTTCCTTAGAATTAACTCCACCGGAATTGCATAAGTATGTATTCACTCCCTGATCGGTTACTTTGATGGAGATCACGTCTCCTTCATTTACCGCGATCGTTTCCCACATCGCTTTCTTTTTATTATTTACATAAACATCAGCTAGAGCTCCTGTTACTGCAATAACGGTTTTTTTTTGAAATTCAGCTATAAGATTGGTTTGAGAAATTTCAATTCCTGCAAAATTAAGCGGATTACCTAATAATAAGTTACCTAGCGTAAAAGAATACTGATCGGCAGCACCGGAAGCTGATACGCCCAAATGTCGGTAACCATTACGTCCTAAATCTTGAATAGTCACTTGTGCACCGGCATCCCATATTTTTAACATTCAAAAATCCTCCATTAATTGCTTGATATAATGCTTGCCTTTTACCAAGTACTCTTCTGCAACAAAGGTAATGGATTTCATATGGTATCGATATGTTCCTTTACTTACCTCCGTAACGATTCGCTGGTATTCACTTTCATCAATCGGTCGATGTTTCCACATATCACCGGGGCGTGCTAGAAAATAAGTGTCTTTCAAATCCTCTAAACTATTTTTTATGTTAATTACCGGAACTGCTGACATCCCTATTAATTGATAACCTCCCGGCAAAGAGTCAGGATATACAACCGTAAATGCTCCACCGATTCCTACCGAATTACGTGGTGTTTCCGTTCTAGGGCTTACATACTTTGGAGTTTGAATAATCTCATCTTTGTGTAAACCAAGTGGGAATTCCCAAGCTGTACCTGGACTGAATCCAACCATCGTGATCAAATAAGGCATCTGAGAGTGCGCGTTAATAAACGCTTGTTTATCAGAAAATCCATTAATCTTCATTACAAATTCAAAATTAGAAAAATCTGAGGTTTGATGATGTAATTTGTAACGCTGTGAATATTCGCGAGTGACAGGATCATCATACCAAGTTGGAATTTCTACAATCTTAACTTTTAGATTCAACTCAGAAGGATTGCTCTTCGTAATATCAATTTCTTTTAAATAATCTTGCAAGTCGATAGGTGAGATAATTTCTGGATTAAATCGGACTAAATAAGAAGCATTGGCTGGACAAATATCGATAATGCCCGGAATATTTCTTCTTCGTATATCATTGGTAATTGCCAGTGCTTTAAAATTGCTTTCTAGGCTCATATCACGAGAAATTTCGGCGAAAATATATTCATCACCGATAAACTGGAATTTCGTTTTACTTAACGTGAACAATATATACCGCCTCCCATTACATGAAGTTTCTATTTATTCTACGACTTAGCGTTGCCTTGCTAACGCCCAAGATTTGAGCCGCTCGGGTCACTGTTCGATACTCCTTTAAAGCCATCTGAATCAATTGACTTTCTACTTCCTCTACTGCTTGTTTCAAAGGCATAATTCCTTCCACACGTAGCGAAACAGGCTTTTCTTTCGTATTTTTGTATAATACGCGAATTATCTGTTCTTCAGTGATAATTGAATGTTTACACGTTACATAGAGGCGCTCCACAATATTTTGTAATTCCCGCACATTACCTGGCCAATCATAACTCTCCATAACTTGCGCTGCTTCATGGGACAAACTTTTCTCTTTTTTGTATAACGTATTGAGAGTATGGAGAAAATGAAAGGCCAGAGGAATGATATCTTCCCTACGTTCTCGTAAAGGAGGAATTTCGATTGGAATCACATGTATACGATAATACAAATCTTCTCGAAATTTATTTTGCTTGACTAGCTCCCAAAGATCCTTATTGGTTGCGGCAATTACCCGAAAGTTTACTTTCGTCGGCTTGACTCCTCCAATACGCATAATCTCCTTCTCTTGTAAAACCCGTAAGAGTTTTACTTGCAAATGAAGTGGTAATTCCGTTATTTCATCCAAGAAAATAGTCCCGTTCTGGGCCATTTCAAATAGGCCGGGTTTTCCTCGCTGATCTGCCCCTGTGAAAGCTCCTCTCTCGTAGCCGAACAATTCACTTTCTATGAGATTGTCAGGGAGCGCCCCGCAGTTCACTTTAATAAAGGGTGCTTTATGTCGAAGACTATGTATATGGATAGCGTGTGCAAAAACTTCTTTACCCACTCCTGATTCTCCACGTAGAATAACCGTCGAATCAACCTCCGCGATCAATTTTATCTCTTCTACTAAGTCCTCAATGATTGTAGACCGATACACGATGTTGAGATCTAGCGATTCTTTTTCAAAGTCACCAGTTTGATCAGCGTTTTTTTTCTCTATTTGACTATTTGCAAGTGGATCTTGAAATCTTTCAATATCTGTTATTTCTCGCGAGACAATAATGACCTTTTCTAATTTTTTTTCATGAAAAATAGGGGTCGCTAACGACCATATTTTTCTCCCGTGTCGATGTTCCTGAATGATTGATACACGAGTCATGCTTTGCATGCAATTCAAAAAAATATTAGGAGTCAAAATCCCTTCCTTTTCCATGTCAAACAAATTCATTCCAATCAATTCCTGTTCGTCTTTAAGCGACCAAAAATTTTGTAAGAATGTACCTGCTACACGGATGATCTCTCCTAAAGGATTCACTACTGTAATTTGTTCGTTGGATAATGCGTGTACAGCTTGGAAGTCTTCAAGTAAATTACGCACGAATTCTAGTTCTTGAATAGCTTCTTCGAATTTTTCTTTTAGAAAAAATACATGAATGATTCCATAGATTTTATCTTCATAATAAAGGGGAGAAAAGTTCCCGCTCATTTTTTTGAAGTTAATAGTACTCTCGACACTAACAAAAGACTTTCCTTTCAGAACTTCTTCAATATCGCGGCCGCAGTGAATAAGGTGCTTATAATTTCTATTTAGAAGTATGTTACTAGACAGTCCTATAATTGACTCAGCGGACCCATTTGCAAACGTGATCTCAAAATCCATATTAGTCGTAATAATACCAACAGCTGCACTATCCAAAATATGGTTCATATGTTGCAAATGAAGTCGATTCATTTGATCTTGAGCTTCTTGGGCCTTACAATATCCAATTATTTTCCCTGT
The DNA here is from genome assembly GCF_041379945.2 of Aneurinibacillus sp. REN35. Taxonomy (NCBI): domain Bacteria; kingdom Bacillati; phylum Bacillota; class Bacilli; order Caryophanales; family Paenibacillaceae; genus Aneurinibacillus; species Aneurinibacillus baijiui. Next base: position 16,072 of record NZ_JBFTXJ020000017.1, read on the forward strand.
ATCATTAATACCGAGATACAAAGAGATGTTATGAAAAAATTCAACTGGATGTGTCGCTGGAACTCTTAACATATCTTTTTTGTAGCAAATCGACTGCTTTGATGTGTTAGCTGTGGTGAACTGTTCAAGAAGAAATGGTAGTTCGATATAACCAACAATCAGATCACCTTGCGTTACTATACTGAGTGTGAGCTGGTGTGACTTCATATGAATGATTGCGTCAATTAGCGAACTATCATAAGGAAGAGCAGCAGAAAGTGGCTGTAGGATATTTTCCCAGATAATCAATTAAGTTCCCCCTTGTCAGCTACATAAACCATTTATTTCATATTTGTAACATATCTTAAACTTTATACCAAAAAACAACAAGAGAAGAACAGTTCATACTAATTTGTCTCATTATAGAAACGAATTGTTTCATTTTTGATTCAATGTTTTAGTAAATCTACTACTTTATCGTTCTATATTTCCTTTTTTCATTGGCATTCATTTTGCTTAAATAAAAATTGTAACTATTCTTTCTAAACATACGCAGGAGGTTAACTCATGGCATCTGTTCCCTTTCAATTAATGGAAGCAACGATTGACTCTATTCATGCTGCAATTCGTTCTGGTGAAATGACATGTAAACAGTTGGTGGAAATGTATCTGGCCCGTATCGAAGCATACGATAAAAACGGTCCTGCCATTAATTCGATCATTACGATTAATTCAAATGTAGTAAAAGAAGCACAAGAGATGGATGAGCATTTTCAGTTGACAGGTGAATTTGCCGGAGCGTTACATGGAATTCCTATTCTAGTAAAGGACCAAGCTGAAACAAAAGGTATCACGACTACCTTTGGCTCGGTTGCTTTCAAAGATTATGTCCCTGAAGAAGATGCGACAGCAATTAAAAAATTGCGTGAGGCCGGTGCGATTATTCTTGGGAAAACAACCTTGCCTGATTTCGCTACTTCATGGTTCGCTTTCTCTTCGGCTGCAGGGGAGACCAAAAACCCTTATGATCTTTCCCGCGATCCTGGAGGCTCAAGCAGTGGTACAGCTGCCGCTATCGCTGCCAACTTGGGTGCGGTGGGCATTGGTGAAGATACTGGTGGCTCAATCCGGCTTCCGGCCTCGTTCACCAATCTATTTGGTGTCCGTGTGACAACCGGTTTGATCAGCCGGACCGGCATGTCGCCCCTCGTTCATTTTCAGGATACACCTGGGCCGATGACACGCTCCGTACGTGATGCCGCCATTTTACTGGATGTGCTCGTTGGCTATGATCCTGCTGATTCATTTACTGCTGCCGCCTACCAAGGAGGAAATGCCGGTAATTATGCCAAGCAGTTGACAGCAGACGGTCTGCAAGGCGCTCGCATTGGTATACTGCGTGAAGCGTTCGGATCTGACTCTCATACAGAATCAGCTCAAGTTAATCAAGTTGTCCAACAAGCGATAGAAAAAATGGAAGCTGCCGGGGCGCACATTATCGACCCAATTAGTGTTCCTCAATTGACTGACTATATCGGAGCCAGTGCAATGTATTTACTGCAATCCAAGCATGACTTCAATGAATTTTTAGCCTCAAAGCCTGGCGGCAAAACAGTCGAAGAGTTGTATAACTCGCAACAGTACCATGAGCTACTGGATCTATTTAAAGACATTGCTGGTGGACCGGATCATCCGGAGCAAGATCCAGAATACTACAAGGGTATGCTAGCTCAAGAGCAATTTCGTCGAGCCATTGTAAATGTAATGGCATCTCATCAATTAGATGCCATCTTATTTCCAACCGTACAACTGCTTCCTCCAACCAAAAGCGAGTTATATGAAGAAAAATGGACGGTCCTTTCTTTTCCAACCAATACATTGATTGCTTCCCAAACAGGGTTGCCGTCCATCTCGATGCCTGCCGGCTTTACGGAGAAAGGCATCCCAGTAGGAGTGGAGATGATCAGCAAGCAATTTAATGAGACGACGCTGTTGAAACTGGCCCATGCTTATGAAATAGCTGCCCAACCTAGAAGAGTTCCGGCATCAACTCCAACCCTTGAGGAAATTTCGAAATAAGTAAATATAAGGATGAATAAAAGCTGGCATAAATTGCTGGCTTTTTTCGTTTATACTGAGCTGCTGATTTGACAAAATATATTGTAGACATATAATTAGCATAGCAAGTATTTATAGAGCAGGAGGCGGGAGATGAACACATCCTGGGAAGAATCATTTGGATATTGTACTGTGCAAACAGGGCGGAACATTACGCGATTTTTAGCCGCGTTTCTAAAAGACTTTGACATTACACCGGAACAGTGGACTGTAATCAAGCGCTTGGCGGACCGAGATGGCATTAGCCAGAAAGAATTGTCCTGTAACGTGGATAAAGATCAAGCAACGCTAACCAGAATACTCGATATTCTAGAGCGCAAAGAACTTATTCAAAAACAAATGAATAAGGAAGATCGACGTTCATTTTTGATTTATCTCACAGAGAAGGGCAGAGAGATAAAGGAAGAGCTCTATCCGCTTGTTGAAGAGATGTTTGAGAAAGTGCTGCTAGAGAATATATCTGAGGATGAGTTATACATATTCAGGCAGGTGTTAGCTCAGATGAATGCAAATATCCTGCATGCTGATCGGAAGAGTGGGACAGGAGAATAGAGGAGAGATTGTATTGCAAAAACAACGATTGTGGAATCGTGATTTTATCGCGATTTTTTTGAGTAACTTTTTTATTTTCACTACGTTTTACACATTATTGGCTACGCTGCCGATGTTTGTGATGGAGACATTGGATGGAACTGAGCAGCAGGTCGGTCTGGTGATGACATCCTTCATTATTGCAGCGGTACTTTTCCGGCCCATTGCGGGAAAATGGGTGGATGAGCTGGGAAGAAAAAAAGTGCTGCTTATTTTTGTTACTGTATTTGTTCTTGCTACCTTTTTGTATTTGAGTGTTGCCAGCGTGGCATTTCTGCTGGCGCTGCGTTTTGTGCACGGGATTAGCTTCGGTGTGGCTACGACGGCAACCGGAGCGATTGCGAGCGATCTTGTACCCGAAGAGCGGAAAGGTGAAGGCATCGGCTATTTTGCGATGTCCATGAATCTGGCGATGGTACTGGGTCCGTTTTTAGGACTGACGCTGGCGAGCCGCTACGGCTTTTTTGTTTTGTTCATCACCCTGTCAGCGTTTGCTCTTATGGCGCTTCTGTTCGGCAATGCGGTCCGCATTCCGAAAAAGGCAGCGGCACAAAAAGAGCGGCAGCATGCTTCGCTTCACTGGAAGAATTTCATTGAGCCAAAGGCGGTACCGCTGTCTCTGACGGCGCTTCTCTTGTCTTTTGCTTATAGCGGGATTCTGACGTTCATCCCTGTCTATGCTAAGGAACTGGGCTTGGTGGAAGCTGCCAGTTATTTTTATGTGATTTATGCGATTATGATTGTGCTCTCTCGCCCGATCATTGGCCGCTTGTTTGATCGTTTTGGTGAACATGTCATTATATATCCGAGTATTTTCCTTTATGTAGTGGGATTGATTGCGTTAAGTCAGGCGCACACCGCTGCGATGTTTTTAACGGCTGGAGCGGTTATTGGATTAGGCTTTGGAACACTGTTTCCAAGCTTCCAGACCGTCGCCCTGCGGCTGACACCGATGCATCGGCGGGGATTGGCTACAGGCACATACCTTTTATTTTATGACATTGGTATTGGACTGGGCTCGGTTATTTTAGGAAGTATTGCATCGGCTGCTACGTATCAGGATATGTATGTATTCTCGGCTATTGAAGTTTCCTTTGCCGCTGTTTTATATTATTTTTTACATCATCGGAGAACAAGAAAAATGTTAGAAGACACTGTGCATGAAAATACCATGGCATTTCATAAATGAGTGCTTTGCAAAACTTGAAATTTTATTTTGAAACGAATAAAATACAATTGAATATACAGGAGACGGAGGTGGGTAAGGATGTTACATCAAGCTGTTTTAGTGCACGGATTTTGGACTGAATTTTTATATCTAAGCCGTGCAAAATTTGCTGTCTCAGTTGTTAACGGGATACGTATGCCCTTTTTTAGCAACTTCATAGCAAATCTAAAACGGTGAAAACATCTCTATACCCACAATATATAACGATGGTGTACGAGGAGCTTTTCATGCTCCTCTTTTTTTTGTACCCTTATTTGTTAAGTGAAGCCATGGGGAAGTGTGTCTTTCCCATGGCTTTTTTGCGCGTTTTTTTAAGTAAAGGAGGAAGAACAGACATGATTGCATGCAGTGTGAATCAAGTGAAAAAGATGTATGGCGGCAACGCTGTTTTTGAAAACATATCGTTTGAAATTCAAGAAAGGGATCGAGTGGGTCTGGTTGGTCGGAATGGGAGCGGGAAGACGACGTTAGTAAAGTTATTAGCCGGAGAGGAAGCGCCAGACTCTGGTCAAATCCACTGGAAAAAAGGGTCCCAAATTGGCTATCTTGTACAAATTCCAGACGCAAACAACAAATCAACCACGAAAGAAGTTTTAAAGACGGCCTTCATAGAGCTTTTGCAAATCGAAGAAAAGATGAAGAAACTGGAGGTGAAGATGAGTAAAGAAACAAACGGGGAGAAACTGCAAAAGTTGATGCATGAGTACGGTGATTTTCAAGAGCATTTCACGGTAAAGGGCGGGTATGAAATCGATGCCAACATTAGAAAAATCGTTCATGGTTTGCATATTACACACTTAGTAGATCAACCATTTTTCTTTCTTAGCGGTGGAGAAAAAACAAAGGTCGGTCTAGCGCTTATGCTGCTTAAACGTCCTGATTTTTTATTGTTAGATGAACCGACGAATCATTTAGATTTAGCGGCAGTGGAATGGCTAGGCAGCTTTTTACAAAATTATAATGGAACCGTTGTCGTTGTCTCGCATGATCGTTATTTTTTGGATGAAGTTGTCCATAAGATTTTGGATGTAGAGAATGGCGAGGTTGATTGTTACCCTACAAATTTTTCTGGCTATGTGAAAGAAAAGGAAGAGCGACTGCTAAGAGAGTTCCATGCCTATGAAGAGCAGCAAAAGAAAATAAAGAAAATGAAAGAAGCGATTAAACGTCTGCGGGACTGGGCGAATAGAGCCAATCCGCCTAGTGAAGGCCTTCATAAACGAGCAAGGAATATGGAAAGAGCATTAGAACGAATGGAAAAGTTAAATCGACCTAGGCTTGAACAAAAGAAAATGAAACTGGACATGGAATCGGCCGAAAGGAGCGGGAATGATGTGATCAAGCTCCAAGGTGTGTCAAAGAGTTTTGGAGAAAAAATGTTATTCAAAAATGTCTACATGCAGGTGGCTTATCAGCAGAGAGTAGCGATTGTTGGTGAAAATGGAGTAGGGAAATCAACGTTGCTTAAATTGATTCTTCAGCAAGTACATCCAGATGAAGGGGAGGTGAAAATAGGAAGTAACGTGAAAATCGGCTACTTATCACAACATATTTTTTCTGACGCTGCAGATGAGACCATCATCGAGACATTTCGTAATGAAGTAAACGTTACGGAGGGAGAGGCAAGACGAATTTTAGCGAGATTTTTATTTTATGGCCATATGGTCTTTCGCAGGGTTGCTCAGCTTAGTGGTGGAGAAAAAATGAGGCTGCGCTTAGCTCAGCTAATGTATCAAGATACGAATTTGCTTATTTTGGATGAGCCAACGAACCATTTAGATATTGAATCTCGGGAAGTATTAGAAGAAGCTCTTGAAGAGTATAACGGAACGATTCTAGGTGTTTCTCATGACCGGTATTTTCTTAATAAGTTATTTGAGAGGATTTATTGGATTACATCACAAGAGGTGTACAGCTTTAACGGAAATTATAGTTGGGCTAAGGAGAAAATGGCTGCTATACAATATGAACAATAGCACGTGTGCTTTTTGAACTGCCATTCGCGTTTTGTTGACGGACATGGGAAAGCAACAGAGAAAAGCCGGACTCCTGAGTGTTAGAGAGGGTCCGGCTTCTCCTCCATTTGGTGAGATATATTGTAATTTGCATGGCTTTTCCTAAACGCAATCCCAGAGAGGATGAACAGCGCTCCCCCAACCATCCAGAACGGTTCCCAGAACAGAAGCCGCCATGTAAGGGCGAAGGAATCAATCGTAAGGTGCAACCACCCCAGACTCGTAAGGATGAGAGTAACGAAGTTTGCCAGCCCATATAAAAACAGAAGAATTCCGCCTGCTACAGAGAGGGAATACAGAATTCTCTTCGGGACTTTCGACCGCTTTTTAAGAAGCAATAGTAAGAAAAGCCCGCCCCCTACTTTTATAAAGCCAGTCAACCAGACGATTGAAAGGAACGCTGCGTCTCTTGCCATCGCTTTTTGATAAATAACACCGCCTAAAGATTTTACCCCGACCATTCCGCCACTTGCCCAATAAAAGCTCATGCATGCAAACATCAGACACCAAATAAATCCTGAATAAATAAAAAGGTTTTTATTCTGCATTCTGTAGTCATATCCTCCCAACTGTCTTTTTGTAAGTATATACAACTGTCCATTTTCTAACAATTCAATTTATTGTACATTTTGGATGTTGTTGTAAAAAAAGGAATCGAGGGAGATGTTTGCATGGACAACTTGTCAACAAAAGCAGGTCGTGTGTGAAAAAAGGTGAAATAACAATACACCGCAAACAAGGAGGCTTCTTTTTAATGAAGAGAGTTAAACTCATGATCATTACGTTTGTATGGATGCTGACAACTACTAGTGTATCAGCAAATGGTGTCGATGCACTAGGAGCGGGCTCATGGGACTATGTCGGTAGCGATGTGTTCACGAAAGAAAGTCGAGTTTTTAAATCAGGTGGAGGCGATTTTAAAATTTGCATAAGCAAGGACAGTCGACCAGGAACGTATTGGTTGAATGAAGATGACCCGATTGAGGATGATTGGGTGCTTCCTCCGCTGCAGTATTATGGGGGTGGATTCCCGAATGGTGACTTTGATTCCAAAGGTTGTTATGTGTATAGGGATATTGGTGGTTTTGTTGATGGAAGAGATAACCAGGCTGAATTCAAATTGACTAAGGATACGAGAGGAAATTCTACCGTACGCGCTTGGGATTGATAAATCGCAAGCAAAAAAGCTGCCCATAGTCGTTGGATACATTGTCTATGGGCAGCATGCAATTTATTTTTAGCGACATTTATCTATTTATTCATAAAGATTCGTCTTGGACATCAGGGACAAGATGTACCGGAGTTTAAGTGGGAGAACCCTGAAGAAACTCTAAAGGCATTTCTCCGCATGTATAAAGAAATCGGACTAACCATTCTCCATCCATCGGTCAATAGCTTCACTGAAGTCTTCGCCAACGGGTTGACATTTCACCAAATGGTACGCAAATATTGGGATGGAACAATAATAGGGGTTGGAAATTTACATCCTGCTGCAGCTTCGCAGGTGATTGCTGAGGGCACCATTGATTTAGCTGCATTCGGTCGACCGTTACTTGCCAATCCAAATTTTATTCAACAGATAAAAAACAGAACCATGCTTGAAACGTATGATGCTTCTCTGCATCTAAAACATTTATATTGATGTTCAAACCAAGGAGGACACCATTTTCATTAAGCGGTGTCCTCCTTGGTTTGATTAAAGATGTTTTACTTTCTATTGAAATGGGTATGTAACATATTGATTTGATTATTTTTTTGAATATTTTTTAAAAAAGGTGGCAAGCATGACAGATCAACACACTGCACTGGATGGACACTTGTTTCTTTCCAAGCTGATTACACAATATGCAGCGCTCCATGAAAAAACAATAGGGCCTGCAGCCAGAGAATATATCACACAAATCGGAATTCGTACAGGTGAATGGATTGAAGGTTTTTATGGCGATCGAACGGAAGCATGGACGGTAGATCGGTACGTACAGGTGATTGTTGATATGAAGAATACGATTGGCGGATGCTTTGAAATTGCTGAGGTTCATCCTAACCATGTGGTAGTAAAAGCAAGCGCCTGTCCTTTTGGTGAGGCAGTGCGTGATGCGCCCCATTTGTGCACGATGACATCAAGCGTATTTGGCGGCATGGCTGCACGTAAATTCGGGTATGGGCGGGTGAGCCTGCGCAAACGAATTGCACTTGGCCATGCAGGCTGTGAGGTGGCCGTATACTTCACGCCGGAAGGAGAGGAAGCCGGCGATGTATATGAGAATCTTCCGGTGACGCCGGTTCATGGCGATCCTTTTACATGGGAAGAGCATACGATTCGCATGCTGCATGAAGAGTTGCGAAAAAGCGATGAGACAATTATGATGCTGCTTGCTGAGCTCGAACAGCTTCGAGAACAGGTAAAGGAGCAGAACATAAATAGTAAGCAAGCCGGTATCACATAGCTGGCTTGCTTATTTTTATCGGATGCCACCAATCTTTTTACGAATTGGTTGTTGACACTGTGAAAATAGTTATAAATGGAAAGGCTTTTTTTCCTCTTTAAATAGTATAAATTTCATGGTAAGATAAATGTGACGAAAATATGAACTTGCAGAAGAAATAGTGCGGGATAGTAGGCTGTGCCCTTGTAACCGTCGGAATATCAACAGTGCTTGTGTTGAATATAGCTTTAATGCGAGGGAATAGAGGAGAAAGATTATGTATAGAATGCTTAAAGTATCTATGGTAACAGTTGTTTTGTTGTCTGTTGTGTTTATGGCGATGTTCACTGAAATGATTGATTTCATGAATGGGGATAGTCGTCATGTGACCGGTTTGATAGCAAATGTTCCAGCATTCTTCTATCTCTCCGTATTGGTCTCGTTAGGGATGGGAATCTATTTGTGCATTAAGGAAAGAAAAGAATAGCGATACATCCAAAAAGAGGAAGGCGATGGCCTTTCTCTTTTTTTGCTGTCTTATCCGGGTCTAGAGCAGAGAGTGAGACAGTCACCGATGGTTGTGAAGTGTGCTGCTCCTCATTGTTTGGTTAGGGGAAGGTTGATAGAATAAGTACAAATACATACGGAAGTGGAGTGATTGGATGAAAGCGCTAGTACACACAGAACAGACAGGTATGGCAGGCCTTGCTTATCGTGACATAGATAATAGGCAGCCCAGCGTCGGTGAAGTACGGGTCAAGCTTAAAGCCGTTGGTCTAAATCATCGTGATTTGTTTGTCCTTCATCGACATAAGCCCACCGATCCGCCGCTTGTTATCGGTTCGGATGGAGCGGGCGTGATTGATGCGGTCGGCGAGGGTGTTACGAACGTGCGAGTCGGTGATGAAGTTGTCATCAATCCAAGTCTCGGATGGGAGACGAAGAGTGCCGCCCCTCCTGCGGGATTTGAAATCATCGGTCTTCCAGATCATGGTACATTCGCAGAGCAGATTACGATTCCCGCAGCGAATGTAGAGCCGAAGCCAGCATACTTAACATGGGAGGAAGCGGGCGTGTTTTCGTTAGCTGCGCTTACTGCATACCGGGCGCTGTTTACAAGAGGCGGTCTTACAGCCGATCAGACGGTATTAATTCCGGGAGCCGGAAGCGGGGTTGCAACATTTTTGCTGCAATTTGCAAAGGCGGCAGGCGCCACCGTGTATGTAACATCCCGCTCAGAAGATAAGTGTAAAAGCGCACTTGCACTTGGTGCTGATAAAGCAATTGACAGCGCGGGTAATTGGGATGAGCAGTTGAGTGGGGAAAAGGTGCATCTGGTCATTGAAAGTGTAGGAGCTGCCACTTTTACAAAATCATTGGATCAATTGCGCCCCGGTGGAACTGTTGTTACGTTCGGTGCTTCGGCAGGTGATGAGATTCAGATCGATATCCGCAAGTTTTTCTATGGGCAATACAATCTATTAGGCACTACGATGGGGAGTGCGGAAGAGTATAGAGAGATGATTCGCTTTATTGAGCAGCATCAAATCAAGCCGATTCTTGACCGGATGTATCCACTACAGCGATTTGAGGAAGCTTTTACACGGATGGATGAGGCGGCTCAATTCGGGAAAATCGGGTTTGTTATCGAAGCATAGACGACTAGTCAAAATCCGCTCTGCGTTTTTGTAAGAGCGGATTTTTTATCAGCTTGCTTGTACAATATAAGTATGCGTAAGAATATGGTCGGAAAAGATGGGGAGGAATACAACACATGATAAGCTCATCTGTACAAGATGCTGCGGAACAAGAAATCAAATCCATTGTGGAGAAGCAAAAAGCATATTTTCAAAACCAGCATACCAAACCGCTTTCCTTTCGTTTGAAGCAGCTGCAGCGCCTTCGAGATGGAATTAAGCAGTATGAAAGCGACATCCTCTCTGCACTGCATCAAGATTTGCATAAATCGGAATTTGAGGCCTATACGACAGAGGTCGGAATCTTGTTAGAGGAAATTACATTTACCATGAAGCGTTTGCGTAAATGGGCTAAGCCCAAACGCGTCAAAACCGCGCGTACACATCTAGGCTCAAAAGGTTGGATAATCCCAGAGCCATACGGTACAGTGCTGGTGATTGCGCCATGGAATTACCCATTTCAATTGGCGATCTCGCCGTTGATTGGAGCGATTGCCGCCGGAAATACAGTCATCATTAAGCCATCGGAGCTTGCGCCTCATACAGCGAATGTGCTAGCTGCTATGATCGGCACAGTGTTTTCTGATGAATTGGTGGCTGTCATCCCCGGAGGTGTGTCAACCAGTCAGCTTTTGCTAAAGCAGCCGGTCGATTATATGTTTTTCACAGGCAGTGTGGCTGTAGGGAAAGTTGTGATGGAGGCTGCTGCGAAGCGCCTCATCCCTGTCACACTAGAACTCGGCGGAAAAAGCCCGTGTATTGTGCATAAAGATGCCAACATTCCTTTGGCCGCCAAACGAATTGCTTTTGGCAAGTATACAAATGCAGGGCAAACGTGTATCGCACCTGACTACTTATTTGTACACAAAGATGTAAAACAGCAACTATTGGAAGCTCTTCAGGCTGTCATTTTTGAGTTTTATGGTGCACACCCGATTACCCATGAGAAGTATGGAAAAATAATAAACGAAAGGCATTTCACGCGGATTCTTTCATATTTGCAGGATGGTACCGTTTATTTTGGTGGAGAAGCCGATAAGGAGCGGCTTAGAATTGCTCCTACGCTGCTTACGGACGTCAGTTGGGATGCGCCAGTGATGCAGGAGGAGATTTTCGGCCCCATCCTTCCTGTGATGGAGTATGAGCAGCTACAGGAAGTGATTGATACGGTCAATCGGCGTCCCAAGCCGCTCGCACTGTATTTATTCACTCAGAATAAGGAAGTAGAGCGCACCATAAACGGAAGCATCTCATACGGCGGTGGATGCATTAATGATACAATCATGCATGTGGCTACTCCGTATTTGCCGTTTGGCGGTGTGGGAGAGAGCGGCATGGGAAGCTATCATGGGGCTAAGAGCTTCCATACATTTTCTCATTTTAAAAGCGTATTGAAGCAGACGAATGTATTTGACTTTTCATTCCGGTACCCGTCTGCAAAAAACGGGTTGAAGATTGCCCGGCGATTATTTAAATAATAAAACATAGGACAGCAGAGGAGGAAGATAAAATGAGTGAGCCGATAAATCCGTGGGATGCCCGCTTTCGGGCGGAGGACTATGTATATGGTACACAGCCGAATGTTTTTCTCTCAAGTATGGAATCACGGCTGATTGCGAAAGGAAAAACCTTAGCGATTGCAGAAGGAGAAGGGCGTAATGCCGTTTTTCTGGCAGAGAAAGGATTCGACGTTACAGCTTGGGACTATGCCCCATCAGGTATTGAAAAAGCGCAAAGACTTGCAAAGGAACGCGGCGTATCCATTCATACGGAGCTTGTCGATTTGCAAACGGCAGCATGGGAGAAGGAAGTGTGGGATCAAATTATATGTGTGTTTGGCCATTTTCCGCCGGCGCTTCGTCTGCAAACACTTATGGGCGTAAGGGAGGCTGTGAAGCCGGGCGGACTGTATGTAAGCGAGGTATATTCCGTGGATCAATTGCCGTATAACAGCGGAGGACCGAAGGAGAAGCAGTTATTATATCAGCCGGAGGAATTCCTTGATGTGTTTAAGGGCTGGCGCTTTCTTCATTTCTTCATGGGAGAAGTGGAGCGCCATGAGGGGGAGCTGCACAATGGCCTCTCCCATGTCATTCAGGTGGTTGTCCAGAAGCCGGAATAAAAGTATATAGAATATTTTTTATATGTAAGACGGGCATAGTAGTACAACCATAGCCCGTCTTTTTCTGTGGAAATCATACGAAAAGCGGGAAAAGAAAGAGACCATCGCTCCAACTCCTATAGAAGCGTAGCGAATAGAGGATTTGTGCATACTAAAGAAAAAATCCAGCACAAAAGGTTGACAAAAGGAGAAAGAAAGTGAATAATATACCCATAACCGTATATACCCTGTGGGGTAATAAAGAAAAAACAACAAGGATTAACTGAAGCAAGGAGGGAGAGTAATGACCTTAAGTTTAATTGTTACGCTATTCCTGATCGGATTTGTTGGCTCGTTTATTTCAGGATTGGTGGGTATTGGAGGCTCCATTATTAAGTATCCAATGCTTCTGTATATTCCACCGCTTCTCGGCGTAGCTGCTTATACGGCGCATGAAGTTGCAGGCATTAGTGCGGTACAGGTATTTTTCGCAAGCATCTCGGGGGTACTGGCGCTGCGAAAAGAGAACCTAGTCCACTATAAGCTTGTGGGTTACATGGGTGTGGCCATTATTATCGGAAGCTTCGTGGGCGGATATGGCGGCAGATTTTTATCAGCGGATGCCATTAATCTCGTATATGGAGTTCTGGCCACGATCGCTGCAATTATGATGTTTGTTCCGAGAAAGGGTCGTGACGATATTCCGCTCGAGGAAGTAACATTCAATCGTACGATTGCAGTGGCGGCTGCGCTTATTGTAGGGATTGGCTCCGGCATTGTCGGAGCGGCAGGCGCCTTCATACTGGTGCCGATTATGCTTCTCATCCTGAAGATTCCAACACGTATTACGATTGCATCGTCGCTTGCAATCACGTTCATTTCTTCAATCGGAGCGACAACAGGTAAAGTGCTTGCGGGGGAAGTACTGTTTTGGCCCTCTGTTGTTATGGTCATTGCCAGTGTGATTGCCGCCCCAATCGGTGCAAAATTGAGTACAAAAGTGAACACAAAAATTCTTCGTACCATCCTATCCGTACTGATCGTCGCATCGGCGATCAAAATTTGGCTTGATATTTTAGGATAATCCTATAAAACGATAAAAAATAAGGAGGAATGTAAGATGGCAGTAGCAGAAATTAGCGCAAAACAATTGCATGATAAAGTGGATAGTGGAGAAGCAGTATTTATCCTTGACGTACGTAACAGTGAAGATTATAGTGATTGGAAAATTGAACATAAGCATCTCACCGATATCAACATTCCGTATTTTGATTTCCTTGATGACAATGAAGAGATCTATACGTCGCTGCCGAAGGATACTGAGATTGTTGTAGTATGTGCCAAGGGCGGCAGTGCAAAAATGGTAGCTGAGATGTTGGATGAGCGGGGCTATCGTGTGGGCTATTTAACCGAAGGAATGCAGGAGTGGAGCCAGTTCTACCAACCGGTTACCGTGGTGGATGAGAAAGACATGAAAATCATTCAAGTTAACCGTCTTGCTAAGGGCTGTCTATCCTATATGATGATTTCTGACGGTAAAGCAATGGTGGTAGATCCAGGTCGGCATTATGAAGAATATATAAAGCTGGCAGAGCAGGAGCAAGCGCAGATCATGCATATTATGGATACGCATCTTCATGCGGATCATATCTCAGGTGGACCGGGACTGGCAAAGCATACAGGTGCTGTATATCATATCTCCCGCAGCGAAATGCAGGGCTCAGAAGCCATTGCCTATGAGGCGCTGGAAGATGAGCAGCAAATCCAGGTAGGCGATGTGAAGGTAAAGGTACTATCTATTCCAACACCAGGCCATACACCAGGCAGTGTTTCATTCCTTGTAGAGGACCGGTACCTGCTCTCAGGCGATACTATTTTCGTCGGCGGACTGGGACGTCCTGACCTTGGAGGAAAAGCGCGTGAATGGGCGCAATCTCTATATGATACCGTCTTTACACATATTGCGAATATGTCGGATGAGACGCTAGTTCTACCTACGCACTATGCCGACATCAAAGAAATAAATGAACAAGGGGTTGTGGGCGCGTATTTAGGCGAGATTCGGGCCAATAATGAAGTGATGCGTACACAGGATCGTGCCAAGTTTACAGACATGGTGGCAGGTGCAGCGGGGGCAACACCGCCGAATTATGAAGACATTATAAAAATCAACCGTGGAGATATGCAAGTGCCGCTCGATGTAGCGACTACACTTGAGATTGGTCCAAACCGCTGTGCTGTGCACCACGCTGACTAATAGCATAAAGAATAGCAAAAAACAACGCCAGGTGATCATCGCCTGGCGTTGTTCGTGTTTTGTATTTTGTGATTGGTAATCGAATATATATATTTCATCCCCTTTGCTATACTGGCTTGTTTCACACTATACACTTAGGGGTATGTGGAGGAGTATTGGCGGTTGGTTTATTATTACATATGAAAGGAGGAGATGAAGTGGAGATAGAAAGTATTGTTGTATTGCTTATCATTGGAGGCATCGGAGCTTTTTTATCTGGCTTGTTAGGAATTGGAGGGGCGATAGTTAGCTATCCACTGCTTTTGTTTGTTCCTTCAGCCTTAGGGGTAGCGGAATATAGCGCATATGAAGTCTCTGCGATGGTTGCTATTCAGGTTTTTTTCTCATGTCTAAGCGGGGTGCTGGCTTTGCGTAAGGACAATGTAATTGATTATACACTGGTTGGCTATATGGGCGTGGCCATTGTGATTGGCAGTCTTGCAGGTGCCTATGGCGGTACTTTTTTATCGGAACGTGCAATTAATGCCCTGTATGCGATATTGGCTACGCTGGCAGCCATTCTAATGTTTATTCCAAGAAAAGAGCATGAAAAAACAGTGGAAAAAGCATATACGTTTCATAAAGGCATCGCGAGTGTAACTGCGCTGTTAGTGGGAATTGGTTCTGGAATTGTCGGTGCGGGCGGCTCCTTTGTTCTTCTGCCAATTATGATCTCGCTGTTAAAGATCCCGACAAGAGTGGCGATCGCTTCTTCCTTGGCGGTAACATTCATCTCATCTATTGGAACAAGTATCGGCAAGCTGGCAGCCGGACATGTGCTGCTTTGGCCAACCATAATTTTAGTATTGGGAAGCATTGCTGCAGCCCCGCTTGGAACCCGACTGGGTAAAGTGATGAATACTAAAGCGCTGCGAGGAGTACTCACGGGGTTGATTATACTCATCGCAGCTAAAATTTGGTTCGATATTTTTGGGATATTATCGTAAAGCAATGTTGACAAAAGACGTAATTCATCTTATTATATACCCATAGCGGTATATACCCCATGAGGTAAAGAGGTGAGAAAATGGAGTGGATACAATATGTGTTGTTTGCGGTAGTAGTATGGTTGTTAGTGAAGCGATTCATGCCTGCAAAGGGATTGAAGAACTTATCCGCCCAAGATGTACAGGAGAAGCTGGGCCAACCTAAGCAGTATGCTTTTATTGATGTGCGGGAAGTACATGAATACAAAAATGGGCATATTAAAGGCTTCCGGAATATCCCGTTAAGCCAGCTGACAAGTCAGATCGCAAACATTCCGAAAGAGAAATCCATCGTTCTAACCTGCCGCAGCGGCATGAGAAGCCGTCAGGCTGCTAAAATGCTGCGCAAGCAAGGATTTGATGATATTAGTCATCTGCAAACAGGCATAGCAGGTTGGCAGGGGCCGTTAGCTAAATAGCCTGCAATTTTTTTGAGTGGTATTATACGGCTACACGTATAGGTACAGCTGTATAGAAGGTTGTGAAATGCGCATCCTATAGATAAGGGGTGTGCGCAACTCAACTTTTCAACTATATAAAAAGGAGAGATACAACATGGCAAAAAAAGTAGCAATTATCGCAAGTAACGGAGGTATGTTTGACGCATACAAAGTATTTAACATTGCGACAGCGGCAGCTGCCACCGATGCAGAGGTTGCGATTTTCTTTACATTTGAAGGGTTGAATCTTATTCACAAAGACGCACATACACAATTGCCGATGCCAGCTGGAAAAGAACACTTCGCGGAAGGGTTTAAAGCGGCCAATGTACCGGGAATCCCAGAACTGTTGAATATGGCACTAGAGATGGGCGTCAAAGTAATTGCCTGCCAGATGACAATGGATGTAATGAATTTGAAAAAAGAAGATTTTGTTAAAGGTATTGATGTAGGCGGTGCTGTGACGTTCCTTGACTTTGCGTATGATGCCGACGTTACGCTTACGTTCTAATCGATCCATACAAGTATAAAAGAAATCATTTATGTATAAGGAGGAGGGGACGCAGATGAGCGCATACACAGTAGACAAGACAGTGGATTGCAAGGGATTGGCATGTCCGATGCCAATCGTGCGAACCAAAAAAGCAATCGAAGAAATTGGAGCGGGTGAGGTTCTAGAAGTGATCGCCACAGACCCAGGTTCTGTAGCGGACGTTCGAAGCTGGGCTACACGCACCGGACACCAATTTCTTGGAACGGTAGAAGAAGGAGAATTGTTCAAGCATTACATTCGTAAATCCGCTCCTGATGAAACAAAGCCGGAGACAAAGCATCCGCATGTAGTCTCTAATGAAGAACTGCAGGGGAAGCTTGGTGAGCAGCCTGTCATTCTTGATGTGCGTGAGCCGATGGAATATGCATTCGGCCATATTCCAGGCGCTTCTTTGGTGCCATTTGGCCAATTGGAAGAAAAGCTTGCTGAATTGGAAGCTCATAAAGGGAAAGATATATACGTGGTTTGCCGTACAGGAAACCGGAGTGACATGGCATCCCAATTGCTTGCGCAAAAGGGATTCCAAAATGTAAAAAATGTTGTTCCAGGCATGTCAGCTTGGGAAGGTCCGATTAAAAAAGACACAGATAAATAAAGAGGAGGCATATATATGAATGCAGATATTGTTGTAGATGCAAAAGGATTATCCTGCCCAATGCCAATCGTGCGGGCGAAAAAAGCGATGGATGGTTTACAAAGCGGCCAAACCATGATTCTTGAAGCAACAGATAAAGGCTCGATCAACGACTTCCAAAGCTGGGTCAAGCAAATGAATCATGAGATGTTGAGTACAGAAGAAGATAACGGTGTGTACCGTTTTCATGTGAAAAAAGCATAAAGACAAAAAAAGCGTCTATCCGCTTCATGCGGAAGACGTTTTTTTATACATAAGTTATCCAATTATAGGAAGGCCTGTCCTGTTTACTTTTTATACCCTATAGGGTATAATGTTATTGTAAACGATAGAGGAAGGGGGAATAAAAAATGAACAAGGCCATTCAACATCGTTTGCGAAGAATGGAAGGGCAGGTACGTGGTGTATTAAAAATGTTAGAGAATGAAAAGGACTGTAAAGAGGTCATTACACAGCTTACTGCAATCCGTTCTGCAACGGATCGTGCGATTGCATTGATTGTCGCTCAAAACATGGAAGAGTGTATTCGTAAAGAGCTAGAACAGGGGAACCGTCCTGATGATGTGATAAAAGAATCTGTAGATCTATTAGTGAAAAGTCGATAGATTGGGAGGGGAAGCATGAGTTTTTTAGTTGGTGTATTCCTGATTATTGTAGGAGTATTCTATAGCAGGCGATATCTCCCCGTTGCAGGAGTACAGGAGTTATCGTGTGAGGATAAGAAGGTAAGCAGCAAGGCACTGCTTCTTGATGTACGGGATTATAATGTAGCTACACGCAGCCCTGTATCGAACGCATTGAATTTGCCGCATGCTTATTTAAGACGTCATTATCAGACGATTCCGTATCAAGAGCTTATTGTGATTGCATCAGAACCGGTAACGAAAAACATGAGCGTTCGGTTTCTTCAGAAGCAAGGATTTACAGTCAAAGGCTATTATTTAACAAATGAGACGATATAAAACACAAAAAAGCAGGGGTCTTCCTGCTTTTTTGTGTTTTGTTTTGCATATTGTTACAGTTCTGCTAAAAAATTTTCTTTATAATAGTAAAGAGAATTCGGATTGCAGGGAGTCTAGAGATGAAATATTATCGCGCTATGATGTATGCGGTGTTTGTTGTTTGTCTTCTTGCGGGCTGTTCAGTATCATCGCCGGAGCGAGAACCTCTGCGTGTCGGTATTTTGGTAGCTGGGGATGCACGCCTGGAGAAAGCGGAAGGAATGAAGCAGGGGCTGCGTGATCTAGGGATGCAGGAGAAGGAAGTTATCTATAAAATCTACAACGCCAAAAACGACATCCGAGAGTTAACGAGGCAGGCGCAAAAGCTGGCAGGAGAGAATGTGGATGTGGTGGTAGGAACAGGTGTAGCGGAAGGGATGGCTCTTGCACAAGAGATGAAGAACGCCACCCGTAAGCCTGTCGTGCTAATTGGTGTTGCCTCTCCCTATGCTTCTGAGATTCAGTCGCTTTGCCAAAGGAAGGGAATTTCTGTTGCGGGTGTAGAGAATGGCCATATCGCTCTGACACCGAAGCGAATGGAACTTTTACGGCTTGCTTTTCCGCACAGGGATCAGATGGTTGTATTATATGATCCGAATGTCAAGGCAAGCGAGTGGGCGTTGGTGCTTGCAAAGGAGACAGCGAATCAACAAGGGTATGCTATTGATACGATGCCTGTCGGAGAGGATGCGGATATCAAAAGATTGTATGAAAGAAGCTTTACGAAGCACGAATCTATCCTTATACTACCCAGTCATTATATCGAAGCGCAGACCGCAGCCATCCAGCAGCTTTCTTTGCAGCGAAAGGTACCGGTAATGGGATTGAATGAAGCACAGGTAAAGGCAGGCTATACCTTATCGTACGGTGTATCATATGAACATCAAGGCTATCAGGCAGCTAAGCTGCTGCTTCGTATGGTAGGAGAAGAACTAAGGGGAGGCATTCCATTTGAGATGCCTGACATTGTCGCGTTAAAGATTAATTTTGCCACGGTAGATAAAATTGGTGAGTCCGTATCTAAAATCGGAATGAGCTACGGTGATGATGTGTTTACGGGAGGAGAGTGAAAAGATGGATATCTCCCGTATTCCGTGGTTTCATAGGATCAAGGTTCGCGTACTGTTGGTAGGTATGCTTATGTCTGTGATTCCGGCTCTTGTAATCGGTATGTACATTATATATGTAACGAAGCATGACCTGGAAAAAAGCGTTCAATCGCAAAATGAAGCGGTTGCGGAGCGATATGCACAGCAGTTGAATTTCTTCCTGTTTCGCACAGAAGAAAGATTGAAAACGGCGCGTTTTTCACTGCTGGCATCCCATACAGCGGAGGATAAGCAGGCGATTTTGTATCGAATGCTCAAAAAAATCCCGCTCGCTGAAGAGGCTGTTGTGTTTGATGACCGGGGGAGAGTAGAGTATGGAGAACATCGTTTCTTGGTCATGGACAAACTGCAGGAGAAAGAATGGCAGACAGACGCCCTGCTCCTCACATTAACGCAGAAGAAAGAGTATTATAGCCCGGTTCAATTCCAAGCGGATCACATACCGTATCTGCAAGTGGCTGTTCCTATTTTTTCGGAAGACGGAAAAACATTCTTAGGCGGTGTGGGTGTAAAAGTGCGCTTGCAAAGTCTCTTTACACAGCTTGAAGAGCTTGGCAATAAGAAGAAACAGGTCGCGTTCATTGTGGATGCTAAAGGAACGCTGATTACACATAGTGATTTTTCATCCATATTGCAGGAGAAGAAGGTTAACCATAGCTTTATTGTTAAGCATTTTATGGATAAAGGCAGCGCGGCTGCTCTCCCCATCCCGAATCGTTATGAGAACAGCGAGCAGGAAGAAGTGCTTGGGGTATATTCAATCGTGTCGCGAACCGGATGGGGTATTGTAGTGGAGGAACCAATAGAGAGTGCCTTTGCTTCGATCTGGGCATTGTTCTTAAAATTGCTTGCCTTTTTATTTCTGATCATTCTGGCAGCCTTCTTAATTAGCATCTTGCTGGGGTTGTCCTTTACGAAGCCGATTGAATACTTGGAGCGGGCTGTGCGAAGCGTAGGACGTGTACAGACAAGAGAGCCGGTATTTACTACACGCAAGGATGAGCTTGGCCGCTTGATTACGGTTTTTGGTGAGATGACGGAACGCTTGGATAGTCAAGCGAAAAAGCTGCTGCAGGAAAAAGAGAGACTCGATGCAATTGTAGGGGGAATGGGCATCGGACTTGCGTTATTAACGAAGGATTGTCGTATTGTGTGGAAGAATCCGGTTCTCTCGGATTGGATTGAGGGTGAAGGTGCGCAGACAGACACGCTCTGCTATCAGACATTGAAGGGAACACCTGTTACCTGTAAACGGTGTCCGCTTCAAGGAAGCAAGGCGGAAGGGATAAATGCTGATATTATTACGCATTTGTCCCTGATGAACAAAGAGAAGGTCTTTAGGCATAACGTATATCCGCTTCGCCATGTTGCTGAAGGAGAGCCGGATTATCTGCTTGTGATTGAAGATATTACAGAACAGAGAAAGATGGAAGAGATTGCGGTACAGGCAGACAAGCTATCTGCCCTTGGATTAATGGCATCCGGTTTTGCGCATGAGATTAATAATCCGCTCGCTACCATTCAGGTGTATGCCGAGGATTTAGCGGATCAGACCGCAGCAGGACAACAGCATGGAGATGATGTGGAGGAGTATTTGCGTATTATCTGCAAAAATGTAAACAGGGCAAAGGAAATTACGCAAAAACTGTTGAATTTCTCGCGGAAATCGGAGTGGCGGGAGGAGAATATTCATGTGCCAACGGTATGCCAGGAGAGCATATCTCTTCTTGCTTATGCATTTAGCAAAAAGCAAGTGGAGATATCCTGTACAGTTGAACCAGAGATCCCGTATATTAGAGGCGATGCGCTGCAGTTAACACAAGTCCTTATTAATCTTCTACAAAATGCTCTTGATGCGGTGGACAGGGGAGGAACGGTTCGCATTATGGTTAGCTCCACAGCACAAAACGTTCAGATTGCCGTCATAGATGATGGGAGCGGCATTGATCCTTCTGATGTAGGAAAAGTATTCGACCCCTTTTTTACAACAAAGCCTGTGGGTCAGGGAACCGGACTTGGGCTGTCGATTTGCTACGGTATGATTACAAGAATGGGAGGAAGCATTGCAGTACAAAGCGCCGCGCCGCAGGGAACTGCCATACGGATTATTCTTCCGGCAGTTCAAAGGGAGGGATTGGATGGGTACAAAAATACGGATACTTGTAGTTGATGATGAACCGGAATTATTGAATTTACTTATGCGTCGAATGGGGAGAAAGGGTCATCAGGCAGAGGCGGCTGCTTCAGCAGAGGAGGCCGTCTCGCTTCTTGCGGGTACTTCTTTTGATGTGGGGATATATGATATTAAGCTGCCGGGCATGAATGGAGTTGAACTGCTGAAATATACGAAGGAAAAGCAGCCGAGCATGGAGGTCATCATGCTGACAGGGCACGGTACACTAGAGACAGCCATCGAGTCCATGAAAATAGGGGCATATGACTATATTAGTAAACCGTATGCTTTATCTGAATTGGAAGCGGTGTTAGACAAAGCATTTGAGAAAAAACAGCTAAGTGAAACAAATACCGGGCTTAAACGTGTTTTATTGTCAAAAGAAAAGCAGTTTTCCATGGTTGGTGAAAGCTTATGTATGAAGCGTCTCATGGAATTAACGCAAAGGCTTGCCAGCAGTGAGATCCCGGTGCTGATTGAAGGAGAGAGCGGTACTGGGAAAGAACTGGTGGCTCGTGCTCTTCACTTTTGGGGGGATCGAGCTGAAGAGCCGTTTATTACGGTAAATTCAGGAGCCTTGCCTGAAGGGTTGCTTGAATCTGAATTATTTGGCCATGTGAGAGGTGCATTTACAGGTGCTGTATCCGACAAGAAGGGTATTGTTGAGTTGGCGGATAGAGGTACGCTATTTCTTGATGAGATCGGAGAAATGCCGCTCAATGTTCAGGTAAAACTGCTGCGTTTTTTAGAAAGTGAGGAGTTCCGCAGAGTTGGGGACTCGGCGCTACGATGGGTGAATGTTCGGATTGTGGCGGCAACGAATCGGAATTTGGAGGAAGAAGTAGCCCAGGGGCGCTTTCGGGAAGACTTGTTTTATCGACTGAATGCTATGCAGCTCTCTGTACCGCCCCTGCGGGAGAGAAAAGAGGATATTCCTCTGTTGGTTGAGCACTTTCTGGAACAGAGAAAGGGAGAGCGGATTCGGATCGACGCACAGGCGTTATCGATGCTGATGAGGTATGGATTTCCGGGGAATGTAAGGGAGCTGGCTTATATGTTAGAGAGAGGAGCAATTTTGGCGCGAGAGGATGTTATTACAGCCGAAGATCTGCTTATCCCGCATGCGAGCGGAGCCTTACAGGAGGAAGATCAAGAAGAGTGGCAGCTCACGCTCTCTCAGATGGAGCGGCGGCATATTGCGCTTGCAATGGAGCACTGCCAGGGAAACAAAACACGAGCGGCCCGGCTATTGGGGATTAGCGTGCGCAATCTATATCGGAAACTGGAAGAATACCAATTGTAAGTATTGAACTCGGGTACTAGCTATGTCAATTTGTCTTTATGCTCTGACAAAATGTCATAGTAATTGAAAGCAGAGAACTGCACACTCCGTGCGTTCTCTGCTTTTTTTATTTGGCATTGTTTTTGCTTATAGCAATAAGTGAGTCACAGAAATTACCGTTTGAGGAGAGTGGAAGCAAATGTACAAACAGAGAATAAGAAAAGGATATGGAATGACTCTTATGTTATTAGCTGCCTCGGTTGTTTTTGCCGGATGCGGTGCGGCTCCAACAAGCCAGAGTGAGCCGGCCAAAAACGATGCTAAGCAAACAGCTACTCAAAACGGCGGAGAACAGGCAGCACAGCCCAAGGAGCTCGCATTCAATCCGCCGAAGCTAGAGGATGCACCAAAGGGAGAACTGGGTGAATCGATTCAGCTCGGTCATAAAATCATTACAGAGACAAAAGCAACCGTGCCGAACAATGTAGGCAACAATCTCTCATGCATTAGCTGTCATGCCGATGGCGGCACAAATAAAATTGCTTCTCCGCTAGTCGGAGTAACGGCAGCGCACCCGCAGTATCGCGACCGGGAAGGCAAGGTCATCACGATGGAGGACAGGATTAATGAATGCTTCAGACGAAGCATGAACGGAAAGCCATTGGAAGCTGGTAGTAAAGAAATGACTGCAATGATTTCTTATCTTACGTATATTTCAACAGGTGTGCCAACAGGTGCTGATATGCCATGGCGTGGGAAAAGCAAAGTATCGTTAGATGGCATCACACCGGATAAAGCAAACGGTGAAAAGCTGTATCAGCAGTCCTGTCTGGCTTGTCATGGCGCGAACGGTGAAGGAACAGGCCCGGCTACAGGGCCGGCCGTATGGGGCCAAGACTCCTTCAACGATGGAGCTGGACTGGCGAGAATTTCCCAGATGACAGGATATATTCAGAAAAACATGCCAAAGGTGGAGATGGGCGGCGTGAAGCCGGGTGGATTAAGCAAGCAGCAGGCTGCTGATTTAGCTGCATACTTATTGGCGCAGGAGCGTCCAGAATTTGAGGGCAAGAAAAATGACTGGCCAAAAGGAAACAAACCAAAGGATGTAAAATACTAAAGAAAGCAAAAAGCGCCTGAGTCATAGGCGCTTTTTGCTTGTCTGGAATAGAAAACATGCAACCATTTTGCCGCCTTTCCGTATGTATTGTAGGTGAGAGACAAAGTTAATCTCTGCATTGGTTGCAAATCGAGCAGGGAGTTACTAAAGAGGAGGCAAGAAAGGCAAGATGTTCAAACGGATCGGGTTGTTTGTGCTGGTAAATGCGCTGGTGATTGTTACCATCGGCATTGTGACCAGTCTCTTGGGCGTGCGGGGATATGTCACGTCTCAAGGAATTGATTTTAGTTCGCTGCTTATTTTTAGCGGTGTCGTCGGCTTCTCGGGAGCCTTAATTTCTTTAGCGCTATCTAGAGTAATGGCGAAGTGGACGATGGGTGTTCGTGTGATCGATCCGAACGGACCGATGCATCCGACAGAAAAAGCGCTGCTTGATGAAGTATACAGCCTGGCACGTAAAGCGGGTATGAAGACGATGCCGCAGGTTGGGATTTATGATTCAATGGAAGTAAACGCATTCGCAACCGGACCGAGTAAAAGTCGTTCGCTCGTTGCGGTATCAAGCGGGCTTTTAGAGCGGATGGACGATGATGCGGTGTCCGGTGTGCTGGCACATGAAATTGCGCATATTGTGAATGGAGATATGGTGACGATGACGCTCTTACAGGGTGTAATCAACACATTTGTCGTATTTCTCTCCCGTATTTGTGCATATATTGCTTCTCGTTTTGTGCGGGAAGATGTGGCGCCGGTTGTTCATTTCGTTGCGGTCATTATATTTGATATCCTATTCTCGATTCTTGGGAGTATTGTTGTCATGGCGTTCTCACGTTATCGCGAATACCATGCAGATGCAGGCGGTGCACGTCTTGCAGGAAAAGAAAAGATGGTGCATGCGCTGCAATCTCTTCGACAAACGGTACAGCTGGTGGATACGGAGCAGCAATCGGTAGCTGCCCTTAAAATTAGCGGCAAAAAGGGTAGATTCCTCGGCTTGTTTGCGAGCCACCCGGATTTAGAAGATCGCATTGCCCGTCTGCAGGCTGGAAAGTAAACGAACAAAAGAGAAACGACCCGAAGCATACGGCTTGGGTCGTTTTTTTGCTGTCCATGACAGCCTGAGAAGCAGCGAAAGCCTTCATACGCTGCTGCTTATGGGTACATGTATGTGGCCGTGCGTTCGTTTTTCGGAATGCCTGACAGCGGCTGCCCCTCTTTATAGTAGAGGGAGTGCGTAAGCGGAATGTAGAAAATATGGATCGTATCATATCCGTGCTGGCGCAGCATCTGATACAGGCTTGCGGCCAAAGCGTCGTGTTTCTCCTGTTCCCGTTGAAACATCAGAATCTCTAAGGTAGGAGGCGTGTCGGTAATGAGTTCGATGGGAAGAAGCTCGATTTTGACAATGTCCTGTGGAATTTCAATGATCCGGGCCACTTCCTTAATCAGCATAGGGGCCATGTCCTGAAGCGATTGTTTACGGACCCCTTTAAAGCGTAAGATTGGCATACTGCTGTTCCTTTCATTCGCAGGAGAATCCCGCTGCGTTACATGTTCTTCTCTTCCATTATATCACTCTTTTATTCCCGGTGGTCTACACCATCTGCTACGATGAGAATGTCAACGTGCCGCGTGTATTTCATAATCCGGTTAACGATCGACCCTTTCGTAATTTCTTCCCAACGCGAACGGGCGGATTGTCCGAGCACGATCTGTGTGATCCCTTTTTCATTGGTGAAGTCGATAATGATCTGTTCAGGCTTGCGTCCGGCTGAGGCGCGGATGTGAAACTCCGCATGCAGGTCTTTTGCGATATCCTCCAATACCCGCATTTGTTTCCTGGTACACGTATCCATTTTTTGCACGGGAACAAGGGGAATGTTTAAGATGTAGAGCTGGCATTTCAAACGGCTTGCGATGCGCCATCCTCGGCGGATGAGACGCTCCGCATTCGGTCGGTAATTGACGCAGACAAGGATTTTTTCATTGGCACCCTTCATGCCGTCAATGCCTTTTTCCTGCTTGTAAGATTCTAATCGTTCATCCACATCATCAGCGACTTCTCGGAGGGCAATTTCCCGCAAGGCATTTAGATTGCCGGGACGAAAAAAGTTGTTCAGCGATTGTTCAATTTTTTCCGGCTTATAAATGAGCCCTGACGTAAGGCGCTCTCGCAGCTTTTCGGGTGAGGTGTCAATAAGCTGAATTTCATTTGCCTTATCAAGCATCCAATCCGGTACGCGCTCCCGTACCTTAATCCCTGTGAGTTGTTCCACTGTATCATTTAAGCTCTCAAGGTGCTGGATATTCATAGCTGTAATCACGTTAATGCCAGCCCTGACGAGTGCCATGACATCTTCATATCGTTTTTTGTGGGTGGAGCCAGGAACATTCGTATGGGCCAATTCATCGACAATCACATAAGATGGACGTCGAGCAAGCAAGCCCTCAAGGTCCATCTCTTCGAATTCTTTTTCTTTATATACAACTTTTTTTAATGGGAAAATCGGCAGCTTCCCAATCTGTGTGGCCGTTTCCACTCGGCCGTGTGTCTCGATTAGGCCAATGACAATATCGATGCCTTTCTCGAGCATTTCGTTGCCTTCTTTAAGCATCATGTAGGTCTTACCTACGCCGGGAGCAGCGCCGATAAAAATTTTCAAATAGCCGTGCTGTTCTTTTTCAATCATTTGTAAGAAATCTTCCGGCGTCTTTTTTTTGCCTTCCTGACGCATAGCCTAAACCTCCAAAAGCCGCAGGCTGAGTGCAGCCTGCGGCTTGTTTTCTATTGTTTGCCCTGCTTTTGCAGAGCGATATTCAAGTGTAGTACATTCACACGCGGCTCACCGAAAATACCTAGCTGCCTGCCCTCAGTATGTTCGTCAACGAGTGCCGCAAGCGCTTGAGTGCTCATGCCGGTAGCCTTAGCAATGCGTGGAATCTGCGCTTTGGCCGCTTCCGGTGAGAGATGCGGATCGAAGCCGGATGCGGACGTTGTCAGCAGATCGGCAGGAATATTTCCGGATAGGGCCGCGTTTTCTTTACTTGCAGTCTTGGCTGCTTCTTGTATTCCCTTGATATAGTCTTCAGAAGCTACAGCGATATTGGTAGCTGCCGAAGCGGTCGGGTCGTAGGATGCGGCGGACAGGCGTGGATGGAACAATCCTTGTGATGTAAATTCTTGGGCCAACAGCTCTGAACCCACTGCCTTTCCATCCTTTTCAACAATGCTTCCCTGTGCCTGGTGTGGGAATATAACTTGTGCAATGCCGGTGGTAAGAAGCGGATAGAACAGGCCGCATATAAGCATCAGCACGATAGATGAGCGTAGGGCGACAAGTAATGACTTCATCATCTTCTCCTCATTTCCTTTTGTCGAATTATATAAAGACGGTTATGATCATATCGATGAGTTTGATCCCGATGAACGGAACCACTACACCACCAAGGCCGTAGATGAATAGATTTCGGCCCAGCAGGCGGTTGGCGCTCATCGGCTTGTATTTGGCACCTTTCATCGCAATTGGAATGAGCAGAGGAATGATCACTGCATTAAAGAGCAGCGCCGATAAAATAGCGGATTGCGGCGATGCGAGATGCATGATGTTCAGTGCGTCTAATTGCGGCAGAGCGAGAATGAACAGCGCCGGAATGATGGCAAAGTATTTGGCGATGTCATTAGCGATGGAGAACGTGGTCAGCGTGCCGCGCGTAATGAGCAACTGCTTGCCGATTTCGATAACCGACAGCAGCTTCGTCGGATCGGAATCAAGGTCAATCATATTGGCCGCTTCCTTCGCCGCCATCGTACCGGAATTCATCGCAAGTCCTACATCCGCTTGAGCAAGCGCTGGGGCATCATTCGTGCCGTCCCCGGTCATTGCCACCAATTTACCCTGAGCCTGTTCGCGCTTGATGGCTTCGATTTTATCTTCTGGTTTTGCTTCAGCGATATATTCATCTACACCGGCTTCTTGAGCGATGGTCGCAGCGGTGAGTGGATTATCACCTGTACACATGACGGTTTTGATACCCATTGCCCGAAGCTCAGCGAAGCGTTCCTTTAATCCCGGTTTGACAGTATCTTTCAAATGAATCAAACCAATAATTCGGTTATTCACCGCTACAGCCAGCGGTGTACCACCTGCCTTGGCGATGCGTGCAGCCTTTTCTTCAAGATCCATAGGGACACTTCCGCTTTGTGCGCTTATATACGATTTGATGGCATCTACGGCCCCTTTTCGAATGCGGGTTCCGTCGGGTAGATCAAGCCCGGACATGCGGGTCTCTGCGGTAAAGTCGATCACCTCAGCCTGGCTGTAGTTCGGCTCGCCCCAATCGCTCCCAAGACGATTCGCCAAATCAACAATGGAGCGCCCCTCAGGCGTTTCGTCTTTGACGGATGATTGCAGTGCGGCAAACGTAATGTCCCGCTCGGACAGGCCGCTTACTGGGATGAATTCGGCTGCCATGCGATTTCCGAATGTGATGGTGCCAGTTTTATCAAGGATCATTGTGTCAATGTCGCCAGCCGCTTCCACAGCTTTTCCTGACATGGCCAATACATTGAATTGTGTCACGCGATTCATACCGGCAATGCCAATCGCGGACAATAAGCCGCCGATTGTCGTCGGAATGAGGCAGACAAGCAAAGCGATTAACGTCGCAACATCAAGCTGTACATGTAGGTAGTTAGCCAATGGTACAAGCGTAATAATGACGATAAGAAAGATAAGGGTCAGCACAGCAAGCAGTGTGGTCAGTGCGATTTCATTCGGTGTCTTCTGACGCGAAGCGCCTTCGACAAGTGAGATCATGCGATCAAGGAACGATTCACCGGGGTCCGTCGTCACTTTTACGATAATATAGTCGGAGACGACGCGTGTACCGCCGGTAACAGAAGAAAAATCGCCGCCGGCTTCCTTAATCACCGGGGCGGATTCCCCAGTGATGGCCGATTCGTCAATGGAGGCGAGACCCTCGATGATTTCGCCGTCCGAAGGGATCAAATCTCCGGTATCAACTCGGACGATGTCTCCTTTGCGAAGCTCGGTCGATGCTACTTCCTTGGTGCTGCCATCTTTTTGCAGCAACTTAGCCATCGTATCTGCTTTGGTTTTGCGCAGCGTATCCGCCTGTGCCTTGCCTCGGCCTTCCGCCAATGCTTCCGCAAAATTAGCAAACAGCACAGTAAACAAGAGAATGAGAAAAACGGAAACATTGTACCCGCGGCTTACCGTGCTTGCACCGAATGCATCCGGTGCAAACGAAAGAATGAGCGTAATGAATGTACCCACTTCGACGATAAACATGACAGGGTTTTTGATCATCACAAATGGATGTAACTTTTTAAATGAGTCAACGATTGCCTGCGTGACAAGCTCACTTGTGAGCATTTTTTTCTGCTTACTCCCCATATAGCATCCTCCTTATTTCCACATGCTCAAATGTTCTGCGATCGGCCCGAGCGCAAGAGCAGGGAAGAAGGTAAGTGCGCCGATCACAAGAATCATTACCAACAGAATAAACGTAAACAGTGCTGAATCGGTCCGAAATGTCCCGGCTGTTGCCGGAACCAGACGCTTGGCGGCCAGTGAGCCTGCAATCGCCAGCAGAGCCACGATCGAGATGTAGCGACCAAACAGCATGACAAGCCCGATTGCCATATTGTAAAAGTTCGTATTCGCACTAAGACCTGCAAATGCCGATCCGTTATTTGCGGCTCCAGATGTAAAAGCATACAGCACTTCAGAGATGCCGTGCGAGCCGGGGTTAAGGATTGAGGCCATGGATTCAGGCCGCAGGAACGCGATAGCGGTCGGCACCAGAATAATGACCGGATGAGCGAGCAGTGCGATGGAAGCCAGCTTGATTTCCTTGCCTTCGATTTTCTTGCCAAGAAATTCTGGCGTACGACCGACCATTAATCCGCAGATAAAGACCGTCAGAATAACGTACAGCAATCCGTTTAATAGGCCGACACCGTCACCGCCAAAGACGTTGTTAAGCATCATCTGAGCAAGTGGCACCAGCCCGCCCAGCGGTGTAAGAGAGTCATGCATGTTGTTGACAGATCCCGTTGTGGCCGCTGTCGTTACCGTCGTGAACAGCGCGGATTGGGAATAACCAAATCGTACCTCCTTGCCTTCCATGTTGCCGGAGATGCCTAGTGCATCCAGGGCCGGTGTCCCTTTGTATTCCGAAAGAAAGACGACAGAGAGCATCATAAGAAACAGGATTGCCATGGTGGCGAATACCGTCCAACCCTGGCGCTTGTTTTTGATCATGACACCAAAGGCATAGACGAGAGCTGTCGGTACAAGCATCATGCAGAGAATATGCACCAGATTGGTCAGCGGCGTCGGATTCTCGAACGGATGGGAGGCGTTCATACCGAAGTAGCCCCCGCCGTTTGTTCCGATATGCTTAATGGATTCAAGCGAAGCGACCGGGCCGCGTGTGATCGTCTGCTGTGCACCTTCGATGGTTGTTGTTGTCTGGGCGCTATCGAGTGTTTGTGGCGCTCCCTGAAATACGAGAAATAGGGCCACGATTAGGGAAAGCGGAAGAAACACACGGAACAGCGAGCGAACCAGATCCACATAGAAGTTTCCAAGATGTATCTGGCGTGCGCTGATTCCGCGAATGAAGGCGATTGCCACGACCAGACCGGTCGCTGCCGATGTAAACATCGGGAATGTGATCGCAAGCATTTGCGATAGATACGAAAGCCCATTCTCACCGCTGTAGGCCTGCCAGTTTGTGTTGGTAATAAACGAAGCGGCGGTATTAAAGGCAAGCGCGCTTGGCATATTGTCGATGCCGTCTGGATTAAGCGGCAGGTACTTCTGCAGGCGAAGTACGGCATACATCAGCAGCACCATAACGAAGTTAGAGAGCAGCATCGCAGTTACATACTGTTTCCAGTTCATTGTCTCGGTCTCACGAACACCCATCACGCGATAGAAGAGGCGTTCGATGGGACCGAATATTCGGTCTAGCGTTGTTTTTTCATAATCAAATACGCGAACGAGATAGCTGCCTGCCGGTTTTACCAGCAGGATGATCAGAAGCAGTGTAGCAGCTA
The DNA here is from genome assembly GCF_041379945.2 of Aneurinibacillus sp. REN35. Lineage (NCBI taxonomy): Bacteria > Bacillati > Bacillota > Bacilli > Caryophanales > Paenibacillaceae > Aneurinibacillus > Aneurinibacillus baijiui. The sequence continues at coordinate 46,908 of NZ_JBFTXJ020000017.1, forward strand.
CCTGAAGAATTCCTGTACTCATTGGCGAGCCTCCTAAATATAAAGACATCACATTAAAATTTTTCTGGTTTGATAAGAACAAAGCATAAGTACAAAATCATAGCCAAAGCAATCAGCAGGATCATGCCCACTTCATTCACCTCCTTCATGTACGGTCACAGAATTCTGTAAAACCGATGAAAAGTAAAAATGACAATATGAATACTCCGATGATCACAACATCATTAAACATAACGAAAGCCCCCTTTCTCCTACATATCCGCAAAAAAAATAGACCGATGCCGCTTTTATCCGATGAACCGCATAGGGAAAGAGAGCCAGGGGACGAGCGCTGTGCAGTCAATCCAAGAAAAGGATCAACGAAACACCAACGCTTGCCGGCCTAATGGCTTGCTTGCGGTTATCTGTCGGAGAAAAAGCGTCACCGGTCTACGGAATGCCTGCCCATCACCCCGGGTGCGGGCCTACACTCTGTCCACCTGTTCTTCTTCATCAAAACAGTGCTATGAAATTATGGCAAAACAAAAAGACCTGCAAGTATCTTGAAGGGGTTCTTTGTTTCCGTAATGCGGCAACAAAAAAACCTCCTCAAATAGGCGGTCTTTAGACCTCCCTCGCTTTAGCCGACGAAGTTAGCTGACGGGTAGGATGGCGAAAGAGTAACTCTCATCCCTCCTTACAAGTGTAAGGATTAACCCCAAAAGATTGGGTCCTCCGCTTCCGAGTGATTCGGAACTAGGCCAGATATGCAGTTGCTGTATGTGCTTTATTATACGAGCAGAAGAATTAAAAAATAAAACGGGAAATACGAAGGAAAATCCACTTTTTTTAGACAATAGTGGATAAGTAAGCGGTAAAATTAAACATATTCACACGCAATCTCTTTTTCTCTTTCAATTTCTCGTGTTTACTTGTATGTGTAGTAAGGAGTGATGGTATTGGAGCGAGTTGTCTTCACAAATGTACGTAATAAAATGTTAGTCGGACACTTATATCCGGCAGAATCAAGATCAATCATTATCATGGCTCATGGATTCATGTCAGATAAAATATCAAGAGGACGGTTTGAGCGGCTGGCAGCATCATTTAACCATGCCGGTTATGCTGCGCTTGCCTTTGATTTCAGCGGCTGCGGTGAAAGCGAGGACGAGATCATCACAGCAGAGAAGCAGGTGGATGATTTGCGAGCGGCGATGCACTTTGTCAAAGGAAGAGGATATGAGAGGATTGCACTATATGGACATAGTCTCGGCAGCTTAATCTGTCTTCGAGGTTATACGCGAGATATCGTAACCATGGTATTATCCGGCGCCTTAACCGACGCAATGCAGTACGAGTGGGATGACTATTTTACAAAAGAACAAATGTATGAATTAGAAAAGTACGGCTTGATTACGGTACACAGGGAAGAAGGGGTGCGAAGAATCATTAGGCTTGATCAGCAAATGCTTCATGATTTTGCGAAGATTGACCAGGCATCCCTCTTGCAGCCGATTGCGTGTCCGGTATTGCTGATCCATGGCAATCATGAGAGCGATGCAGAAGAGAAGCTACTGCTGGAGCGGTCAAGTCGTGCGCTTATGTATTTGCCAAAAAACTCTGAGTTGATGGTCATAGAAGGGGCTGCACACAGCTTTATCGAACACATGGATGAGCTAGAACAAGCTGCTTGTGCATGGTATAACACGCATATGAAAAAATAAGATAAAGAGCGTAAAATCGAGAAAAAATAAGAATAGAGAAGATATAATTTGATAAAGCCTGTTATATTTTAAAATTTATTCCTTTACAAAAGATTCAAGCCGGACGTAAGATGATTTCAACTTCAGCTAACTGAATAAAAATTTCCAGCTTGATCGCTGAGTCCCAATAGGGAGCGGGGGAACCAATCGCGGCGCATAGTACAGCCAGTGCCGTATGGGGTGAATCTCGGGAGACCGAGTAGGGCGACTCTCACGTCCGAATCCGTCAGCTAACCTCGTAAGCGTGTAGAGAGAGGAGGGTGTTGTTGTGATACCATGACAGCTTCTTTGCTGTGCTTAGCAAAAGCCGCATGAAGAGACCTCTTCGTACGGCTTTTTTGTACTTCAAATAAAGATAAAAACAAAGGAGTTTTGGAAGAGAATGGCGCAGTCAAGCAAAAGCAAAATGGAAGCAGCAATCAGTGAAGCCTATATTAAATTCTTGCGCGAAATTCTCGGCAAAGGGCCGAAAGAAACAAAAACATATATTATTAAAGACATGGTTATGATCCGGCTCAAGGAAGTGCTGACCCAGGAGGAGAAGGCGCTGGTGTGCATCGAGAGCGGGAAGCCGCTTGTTAAAGAGATGCGGCGGATTCTGCGTGAATCCAACAGTGAAAAGACGAAAGTGATCATCTCCGGTATTACCGGATGTCAGGTCATCTCCAGCCACAGCGATATTAGCACGAAGCTAGGAGAGCAGATCGAAGTATTTATTCTTGATTGTGATCTAGAAAAGGAATTGAGAATAAAAGAGGTTGGATAGATTCATCAGGAAGACTGAACACAGGGATCGGACAAAGCGCCCGGTGTTACGTATACCTGCGGACTCTTGTGGGATTCCGATGCCGATTGATTATCGATTGGTATGGGGATCGTGTGAGAGACCGCAGGTTTTTTGTTTCATCATGAAATATCGATGATATAAAAGGAGAGAAAAGGATGAATAGGGCTATCGTGGGTCGCCATGAATATGTGCTTGTCTGTACGTCGAACCGGGGTGGTGAAGTATTTCTACGGAAGCTGCAGGATGTAGGTCAGCCGTTTTTAGCACTGGTGCATGAAGAAGAGGACGAAGCGTATTTCCGGGCATGCGGATATGAATCGATCATCAGGGTAAGAGATATCAACGTAGGGAGCCTGCTGCCGCTATCTTGTAACGCCCAACAAAAAACGGCTCAGCACACTTTACTATAGCTTAGGCGCCAGTCACGTAATCTATAGTGATACAGGAAAAGTTTCTTTTTTAATCCTGCAATAAAACGACAGCTCCTATCGTTTCTTTGCCCGTTTCGTATTTATTTTTGCGGAATGGGCATTTTTTTGTGAAAAAAGCGAACGCGATCCTTCTTTCGTGCCAATATAGAGGTGTAGAGCGTAAGGAGGAATGACGGATGGAGGAACAAAACGAATACCGCACACTCATCGCACGCACGCTTATAGGAGAACGTGAAGCATATGGTGAGTTATATGAAAAAACAATTGACCGCGTCTATAAAGCCGTCCACTTCCTGATTGAGGATAAATCTGATGTGGAGGATGTGATACAGGATATTTATATTCAACTATACCGCTCACTGGTTGGCTTTGATCAGACACGCTCTTTTCTTCCGTGGTTGATGGGGATTGTCATGCGTCAGGTAAGCGCCTATCGAAGGAAGAGATGGATGCGGTTTCGCATCGCCAAAAAAGCAGAACTACAGCCGCAGCCAATGGAAAGTGATTTCACAAACGATGTGATTAATAAGCTGGCCAACAAGCACTTGCGTACCGCGATTGATCTGCTGCCCTATAAGTTGAAGCAGGTGATTATCCTTCGTTATCTACATGATCATTCACAGGAAGAGATCGCTATTATCCTGGATATACCGATAGGGACCGTAAAATCAAGGATTAACGCCGCGTTAAAAAAGCTGCGGCAGAAACAGGAAAATGAACAAATTTTATTGCGAAGGGTGGAGAATATTCATGAATCCCGATAACTGCCTGCAGAAAATCATGCATGAAAGAGCAGAGGGTATTGTTCCGCCCCCTGAATTAAAAGAAAAAGTAATGAACAATATTGTATTCAGCAAAGGAGAGAAAAAAATGAAGAAACGCATGGTAGCGGGCATTTTAGCCGCAGCCCTACTTATTCCGACGAGTGCATTTGCGTACCAATCCTTACTGGCCGATGAGTTATATGGTTCGTTTGAGAATGTGAAGAAGCATGCTGCAAGCATAACAATGGAAGGGTACATGCTGTTTAATGCGAAGCTGTCCCAGGCAAAGGGAGAACTGGGAGCAGAAGAGTATGCAGAGTTTAAACGCTTCCTTAAAGTAATCAGCACAGCTAAAGTCAACTATGGGGATCCATACGGGAATATTGACTACGATCGCATCGGTGAGGTGAAAAAAGAGGAGATCAAGCAGGCACTGCTGGCTGTGCTGCCGTATTTTGATAAGTTAAATGGTAAAAAATCGAGCCGGGATGTACTGACAGCGCAGGAATATGAGCGCTATATTGACGCGTTAATGACGCATGAAAAAGTGATGGCACAGAGTGGTATTGACCCAAGTGCAGGTCCGATTGAAATAGAAAAGCTACCAGAAGTGCTTCAGCAGGAATATCAAGCGGCCGTAGATGTTATGGAGTATGTGAGTAAAAAGTAACAATAATCAGAGCCCCTCTTATATAATAGTAATACGATCTGAATCGCATCTAAAATAGGGGGGGCATTGTGCAGGATTTGTACGGGAAAGTTGTCGTTATTACGGGAGCGAGTTCTGGAATTGGACGTGCGGCAGCAGAACTGCTGGCGTCCAAAGGTGCAAAAGTGGTTATTAACTACCATACAAACGAAAAGGGAGCAAACGAAACGATGCAAACGATTCAAGAAAAGGGAGGGGAGTGTACGGCAATCCAAGCGGATGTTACGAAGAAAGACCAAGTTGAAAGAATGGTTCAAGAAGTTGTTTCAATTTACGGAGCCGTCCATGTGCTGGTAAATAATGCAGGTGGAGGCATTAGACAAAGCGCATTCATGGATATAGATGAGGAGCTTTGGGATGAGACATATGCATTGAATGTTAAAGGAGTTCTCTTTTGCTCACAGGCAGTATTAAAGGACATGCTTCCGCGAAAAAACGGCAAAATCATTAATCTTTCTTCGGCAGCAGCCCGTATTGGAGGGGCAGGTGAAAGCATCCACTATGCTTCAACAAAAGGTGCAGTAAATACGATGACGGTTGGGATGTCCAGGGAATTTATTGAGCATGGGATTATTGTAAATGGAATCGCTCCTGGAATGGTTGAAACCTCATTTCATGACAAATTTGCTCCTAATGATAATCGTCTCGAACGATTAGTGGCCTCTGTTCCCATGAAACGTGCTGCAACTCCATTAGAAATAGCAGAGGTGATTTGTTTCCTTGCATCAGATGCATCCAATTATATTGTGGGGGAAACAATTACTGTTAGCGGTGGTAGATGAAAAAGTACCTCTTCTTGTTGTCTAGCTTCCTACTATAAAAACAGGTACCCGTTTCTTTTATTGGGTACCTGTTTTTTATTGTTTTTCAGTGGGGAATTAGACCATCTCAGGGACAGACAGGCCAAGTCCCTCTGCAATACGTGCTCCATATTCAGGATCAGCCTTATAGAAGTGCTGAATTTGCCGCAGCTTAATCTCGTCCCTTGTGACCGGCTTCATGGCGTCAACGATAGTCTGCACAAGGCGGATGCGTTCTTCTTCGCTTAAGAGACGGTATAATTATGATCCGGGCGCATCTGTCCGTCGCGCTGATAGTTATTCACCATAACCTTCGGACGGTTGATCGGAAGGGCGTTGTGGTTTGCACCGACACGGTAGCGGTGTGCATCCGCATAGGCGAAGAGGCGACCCTGCAGCATTTTGTCAGGTGAAACATCAATGCCGGGTACGAGTGTTCCGGGAGAAAACGTTGCCTGTTCCACTCCGGGTAATCCCCATTTTCAATGGCGTTAAATAAGTCTTCCGTATGGTAATCTGGGTTTTCACCGGCGATTTTTGCGGCGACATCCGCACTAAGGTTTTGGATGCCCTGCTGTGTCTTGAAGTGGTATTTTACCCAGACCGCTTCGCCTTCCGCATTTACCCATTTGAATGTATGGCTGCCAAAGCCGTGCATATGACGGAACGTGGCAGGAATGCCGCGGTCAGACATAAGAATGGTTACCTGATGCAGCGATTCAGGGGACAGTGACCAGAAATCCCATACCGCATCCGAGTTTTTCAAATGCGCTTGCGGATGGCGTTTTTGCGTATGAATGAAGTCAGGGAATTTAATCGCATCTCGGATGAAGAACACGGGTGTATTGTTGCCGACCAGGTCATAGTTTCCGTCTTCTGTATAGAGTTTTACAGCGAATCCACGTGGGTCACGCACGGTATCGGCAGAGCCGTTTTCACCCGCTACCGTGGAGAAGCGGACAAACCCCGGTGTACGTTTTCCAACCTCAGATAGAAATGCGGCCTTCGTATAGTTCGATACGTCATTTGTTACTTCAAAATAACCATGCGCCCCGGCACCTTTGGCGTGAACGACACGTTCAGGCACACGCTCGCGGTTAAAATGCGCCAGCTTTTCAAGAAGATGCACATCCTGGATCAGTGTTGGACCGCGTGATCCGGCCGTAATGGAATTCTGATTATCACCAACAGGGGCTCCCCAGCTTGTCGTAAGTCTATTATTATGTGAACTCATACCTTCATCACCTCATCATTTATCTATCCTTCATGTACATAATAATATCGAAAACCAATAAGAAATAAATGCTTATTTGAAATTATTATTAATAATGATTGAGAGGATTCATTTTTGACTTGTGATTCAACCGATTTTGACTTGTTTTGTATGGAGTCGGCTGTTTTTTACGCTGTTTGATTTGGCGTGGGATTTGCTTACATGATTACACAAGCAGAAAACTTGAAGAATTGAGGAGGAGAAAGATATGTCAGAAGTTGCAATTCGCAAGGCACGACTCATGGATGTTTCTGGTTTGACTTCTTTACTCTATGGATACCTTGCGTTTTACAAGCGACCAATTCCACCTGAAGAGAGAATAAAAGAAATGATTACGCATCTCGTACATCATCCAGAGGAGGGGTTTCAGTTAGTCGCAGAAGAGGATGGAAGGTTACTTGGCTTTACTACGGTAAATGCGATTTGGAGCACAACGCGCATGCAGAAAATAGCCCTACTGAACGATCTATTTATAGATCCGCAACACAGGAGAAAGGGGATTGGTGAAGCGTTATTAACATCGGCAATTCAACTGGCAAAAGAAAAAGGATATCCGTTGGTTCGACTATTAACAGCAGCCGACAATAGTACTGCCCAATCCCTATATGATAAGACCGGGGGAAATGCTCCTGGCTGGAAGGTATATGACTACCCTTTAGAATGATATCTTTTAAAGCATAATAAAATTATGTACAAGGCCGTCCCAAAAGAGGGAGCGGCCTTTGCTGTCTAGTGGCTGCGATGACGACGGCAGCGAACAACTACGATTCGGTTTCTGCAGCGAAACACTACACTTTGACCAGGTCTCAGTGTAACGACTTGTACAGGGCGACGACGCATAACAATCACCTCCTGTCATGCGACATACAACATCTTATGTATAGGGAGGGACGTTTGTATGGACAAGTATCATAGGGAAAAGCGCCTTTTTTAAAGGAGGTGGATAACTATGGAAAAAGATGTGCTTTGTGAAGTAAATAACTGTACGTATTGGGGAAATGGAAACAGATGCAATGCAGATGAAATCTATGTAGTAAGCCACAAAGGCAAGCAGGCTTCTACAACAGAAGAAACGGACTGTAAGACGTTTCAGCCCGGTATGTAAAAACGTTGTAAAGCCGCCGGTTCAAGCGGCTTTACTTTTTAAGCGCTATGTTATGAAATCAACTTCAAGCCGACAGCTGCACCAAGAACCAAAAGAATGAACAGCATTCGGCGCCAGTCTTTTGACTCCCCGTACAGCAACATCCCAAGAATAGCGCCCCCCGCTGCGCCAATTCCTGTCCAGACGGCATAGGCGGTTCCCATTGGCAGTGTCTTCATAGCCAATGCAAGGAACAAAAAGCTAGCGCTAAATCCGGCCAGCATCATTACGAATGCCTGCCAGTTTCTGTCCCTGTGCAATTTATTGATCATAGCAACGCCCGTCATCTCAAAGATTCCGGCGAAGATAAGATAGATCCAGGCCATTATGAAGCACCTCCTTTAGGCTGCTGTTCGTTCTCTTTCGTCACCATTTTCAGACCAATAACACCGACTAGTAACAGAAGAATAAGGAGCAGCTTTGCGGTTTTGAGCGGCTCACCAAAGAAAACAATTTCAGAAAACACAGTGCCAGCGGTTCCTAGGCCAACGAAAACCGCATAGACCGTACCAACCGGAAGTTTTTCACCGGCCATAATCATAAGGTAGAAGCTGATAAGGATTGCGATCCCGGTTCCGAGCCATGTCCATATATCATTGGCGTGCTTAAGTCCGACCACCCAAAATACTTCAAAAAATGCAGCAATAAAAACTTTTGTCCATTCCCAATTCATATGGTGTTTTTCCTTTCAAGATGATTTGTCTGTTGTACTACATAAATCAGATCGATAAAAAGCCCGGGAGATGTCCTTGTACACAAGGCAATCTCCCGGGCTTTTATCCCTCCGTGGCACGGCGCGGCCGTGAGTTTTCTCTCGGACCAGGCCGATGATAGCATCGCGGAACCCTAGAAAACATGACGTGTTGATACAGTTGTGATTGTAGCGTACACAGCAGCAGTCTTATTGCTCAGGTCGCTGCTTTTTCTTATCTTTCCGGCTGAGAATAAAGCCGATAATGAGACCGACGATAATGATCAGTAGAATGGCTCCGGCTGTGCCAAAAGCTAAATAAATCATGCCCATGTATATCACCTTATTTTGTATAAAATCGTTCGCCGCCTATACACGAACTCGTCTCTACACTTTAAGTGTAGGTTTTCGTGTTAGAATAGTCAAGGATGATGATAATATTAGAAAAGCAAAAAGTGTGGTACATACGATTTCACAGTTTACACACATGTTATTAGTATAATAAACATGAAAATTATACAAATTAGCAAAAGAGGAGTTGGAGATCATGAAGAAAACAGTGTTTTTCACTGTCTTTCTGCTGATGCTGATGACCTCACAGGTCTTTGCGCATTCCCGTATTGAAAGCAGTTCGCCGCAGAATGGAGAAGTTGTAACAAAGCAAGTGCAGGAAATTGCTGTACAATTCAGCGCCAGTATTGAGCGTGTCAGCAAGCTGGAAGTTAAAAATGAACAGGGACAAACATTCGCGGTGCGCGATGTTCAAGCCAGCGGCAAATCGCTAAAAGCGACGCTGGACAAGCCGCTCCCGAATGGCAAGTATAAAGTGGAGTGGATGAACATTGGTGAGGATGGACATTCCCTGCGCGGCGCCTTTTCTTTTGAAGTGAAGGCAGCGCCACAAGAAAAGCCGACCGAGCCGAAGGCGACCGAAGAGCCGGAACAGTCGCAGCAGCAAGAGCAACCGACGCCGCAGCCTTCAAATGCAGATACTGAAAATAGTGCAGGTGATAAAGGAACCTCTTCCTTTATGGCTGGCTTTATTATTATTGCCCTCTTGGTTGTCGGTCTTGTTGTATTTTTACTACGTAAAAAATCATAAACCTCTTCCCCGTTTCGAGAAAACGGGGATTTTTTTTCGTATTCACCAATCTGCCATAACTTCCGCACAAGTTGCACACATTTATTTACTACCATTTGTCATGTAGATAACAAAAATATAAGGAGTAAGAGAGAATGAAGGGGAAAATACTGCACAACCGATTTGCTGTACTTGCTTCATTAGTAATTATTGCGGTAATTGCCATCATACTGTATCAAAACTTTGGAGGGTATCGTACCCTTCCTGTCATTGAGAAGGCACCGGCTTTTACGATGAAGGACATGTATGGTCAGCCGTTTTCGTTTGATAAATCAGAAGGAAGCGTTCGCCTAGTTTCGTTTCATTATGTGCGCTGCCCTGATGTTTGTCAGACGACGAACTTGAACTTAATTCGTATTCAACAAAAATTAAAGGAAGAGGGAGTGCTAGGTAAGGAAGCAGATCTTATTACCATTACATTTGATCCGAAAAACGATACAGAAGATGTGCTGCAGAAGTATACGGCGGCGCGTAATATTCAGCCGGATGGCTGGACGTTTCTACGCGGCACACCACAACAAACCAAGCAAGTGCTTGATGGGTTCAAACTGTATGTACAGGATCAGGGAAACGGATTGCTTACCCACTCCAATGAACTGTTTCTTGTAGATAAAGAGAGAAACATTCGTGCCATATATCAGATGGGAGACGGTATGGACAACGACAGAATTGTAGAAGATATGCTGGCACTGCTAGATGAATAGGAAAGGAGCATGTGAAGTGAAAAAGGCAAGCATGATGATGAGTGTGGTACTGATCTTCGCTATGACGCTGCTGTCCGGCTGCGGTCAGAATGCGCAGCCGCAGGAGAGACAAAAGCCGATGCCGATCGCCGTGTCACTGAAGCTGGACCCTGCGGCGGTCAACGTCAATAAAGCGGTGCGCATTTCTGTTGTCGTTACACAAAATGGAGCACCTGTCAGCGATGCGGAGGAAGTGAAGTTCGAGATCGGGCAGGGCGATAAAAAGAATGTGCAGATGATTCCTGCGCAAAAGACCGAAGAGGGAACGTACGCCATCGAGCATACGTTTACAGCATCCGGCTCCTATTACGTTATGTACCATGTGACGGCTCGCGGCATGCACAGCATGGATAAGACGGACATTGAAGTGCGTCCATAACCGCCCACGTATGGATGTACGGCCTCACACTTCTTTCACAAATACCACACGAGATGCACAAATGTCTTTCGTATAATAAGGCGGGCGGGACGTATCATTTTATAAAAAAGGATGCTGGAGGGGATGTTTATAAAAAGGGTGGTTGTGCTGCTTGTGCTGATCCTGCTGTTTTGCATGACGCCGTCTGGACATGCGGAATCGAATGCACCGTCACTGCAGCAGATGCTTACACAGGCCGAGCCGGGAGAGACGCTTGTTGTGCCGGCCGGCATCTATCACGGGCCGGTCACGATTACGAAGCCAATTGTGCTGCGCGCAGAGCCCGGTGCAATTATAGAAGGCAATGGTAGCGGAAGCGTAGTAACGATTGCTGCAGACGACGTAACGGTAGAAGGGTTCACCATCCGGCACGGCGGTCAGAATAGCTCTGCACATGACGCTGGGGTGAAGGTGCAGGGGGCGCGTGTGCTCATAAAGGATAACCGATTGGAGTATACGCTGTTCGGTGTGCATCTACACAGATCATCGGCTTCTCATATTATAGGCAACCGCATTGAGGGAAGCACGGAGACGTCGGTTGCGAAGCGGGGCAATGGTATTCATATCACAGCAGGCGGAAGTCATATGATCGAGCGCAATGAGATAGCGCATGTACAAGATGGTGTGTACTTTGATCAGACAACAGGGAACACGGTACAGCACAATACGGTTGATCGCTCTCGCTACGGGTATCATGTGATGTTTTCCGATCATAATCGCATCACAGCCAACGAAACAAAGAACAGTATTGTGGGCGCCATGGTAATGGCCGCCAATGACATTACTGTGCGGGACAATGCGTTTCATCATCAAATGGATGTACAGGGATATGGAATATTTCTATATGATGTACAAGCCAGCAGCGTGTATGGCAATCATATTTTTAATAACACAATCGGAATTGCACTCGATATGGTGGAGAGGACACAGTTGGAGCGGAATAAGATTGCGCATAATGCGGTAGGCGTGAAACGAATGGGTGAGGTAGAAGATACGCACCTGAGAGAGAATGTGCTTATCGGGAATGTGCGCCAGATTGGCGGGGATGTGAGCTGGTCATCGGACGTATGGAGCAGGGATTCGGTCGGCAACTATTGGGATGATTACCGTGGTTGGGATTTTAACAAGGATGGGATAGGAGATGGGGCATACCGCATGGCGGCTGATATGCAGCAGGTGTTTGAGAAGCACCCGTTCCTCGGTATTTTTTATGCCAGTCCCCTTCACCAATTGCTCGACCACATGGCGGCTGATTATCCGGTGTTCGATGAGCATCCGCTAATGGATATACCGCTTGCAGAAGAGAATCAGTCGAAAAAGGAGAATATATAAAATGAGAAAACTACGAAAAAAAAGCTGGTTGTTTGTTGGTACAATGATGGTGTTCATGCTTGTGCTTGCAGCTTGCGGAAAACAAGAGAGCGTGCAGCCACAACCTGTTGATGAGGCGGTTGATACGTGCGCAAAATGCCATATGGCCGTAAAAAATAACGGATATGCTGCCCAGTATGTAACAGAGGACGGGAAGAGCGTCAAGTTTGATGATATTGGCTGCCTGCATAAGCATACAGCAGCTCACACAGAAGAAAAGATTGCGGACATGTTTGTTCAGGATAGCGGCACGAAGGATTGGGTTTCGCTAAAAGACGCATCCTACGTATATGCGATGGACGTGCCGACACCGATGGGATACGGCATTCACGCATTTAAGGATAAAGCGGATGCTGAAACGTTTGTGAAAGAAAAAGGCGTTGGAGAGCTTTTGGCATATGACCAGCTGCAAAAGCATGAGTGGAAGATGGACAAAAGCAAAATGATGCCGCATGAAGGCATGAAGCATGGAGAGATGAAAGAGGGCGAACATAAGCAATGAGACAAGCGGCCACAGATTTTCGCCGCATTTTGGCTGTGAGTAGCTACGAGTGGCAGATTATGCTGCGCAGTCGCTGGCTCGCAGCCTTTGCCCTGTTATTTGCTGTACTTGGCGCATTGCTGTTCTATTGGAATGAGACGTTATTTATGAACGGAGCGGCACAGGGACTTACCCGCCAATCGATGCTGTTGGTCAATATGCTGCTTCAGCTTGTGCCGCTTATGGGTCTGCTGTTATCGTCCCTCTCGCTTTCAGGCGAGCGCAGTGACGGGATGACGCGGCTGCTTCGCACATATCCGCTGACGGATTGGCAGTATGTAGCAGGGAAGTTTCTTGGACTTGTTCTGGCATTTCTTTGTGCCATATTGGCAGGTGTTGTGGTGGTATACGTTGGTACCGCTCTTCTGGGGTGGAGCGGAGGGGTACGAGCTGTAAGTACGCTGCTTCTCACAAGTGTTCCGCTCGTCGCCGCATTTACAGCGGTTGGGCTATGGCTGGGCAGTTGGGTGAAGAGTCGGCTGCAGGCTGTAGCAGGCAGCTTATTGCTATGGTTCTTCTTTGTTTATCTATACGGCATGTTGACTATGTCGGTGCTACCAACTCTGCCGCGTATTATACAGGAACCGGTGCTGGCCGGTCTGCTTATGCTGAACCCTGTGGAGACGGTGCGTATTGCCACCGTTTTTTGGCAGGGGCAGGGGTATTTATATGGACCGACCTTTTATTATTGGGAGCAGGCAATTCGTACACCTGGCGGCATCGCAGGCGCGATGGTGCTTCTCATGCTTTATATGAGCATACCGCTGCTGCTTGCGTCTCGTACAATAAGGAAGGGAGCGTAGTGTAATGATTCAACTGCATGATATTAGCAAATCATATGGCAAGAGGATTGCACTGCACCCGCTTACAGCAAGCATCGAATCAGGTACGTGCCTTGCGTTATGTGGGGGGAACGGAGCGGGAAAAAGTACGCTGCTCTCCCTTCTGGCAGGCATGAGTCAGTCAAGCAGCGGACAGGTTACAGGTATTGATAGGCAAAGCATTGGATATATGCCTGATTCCCTACAGATTGCGCCGGGCGTGAGTGCTCGTAGGTGGCTGTTATATCTGGCACAGCTAAAAGGGACGGACAAGAAAGAAGTGGACGAAGCATTAGAGAAAGTCGGTCTTGCGAAAGTAGCGGATCAAGAGCCGTCTACATACTCGCGCGGCATGATGCAGCGCCTGTTATTTGCGCAGATGATTATGCACAAGCCGCATGTCATGTTGATGGATGAACCGGGGAATGGCCTTGATCCCTTCTGGGTGGAGGAATGGAAGCAGTGGCTTGCTGCGTACCGTGAACAGGGGGTAACCATCATCTTTTCCTCGCATCTGCTTCAGGATGTATTGGCGGTCGCAGACCGAGTTTGGCTGATGCATGGAGGACGGCTGCTTGAGGATGAAGCTGTCGATGCTTGGCTTAAGGACTCGCGTCCGGCAGAGCAGCGTTTTCTTGAAGTTATGGCAAAAGCACATACGATACCACAGGTGAAAAAATGAAGAAAAAAACAATTTTCGTATTACTTTTTATCCTTGGACTCATCGGTTATTCCTATTATACGAATGGAAGCTTCTTACGCGGGCAGGAAAAAGCCGAGGTTGGTTCCTATGCACCTACCTTTACGCTGACCGATATCAACGGCAATGAGCGCAGGCTTAATGATCTGAATAAACCTGTACTCATCAATTTCTGGGCGTCTTGGTGCGGCCCATGCCAGCAGGAGACGCCGGACCTTGTCCGTTTGTATGATAAGTACAATGGAAAGTTCGAAATCGCTGCTGTCAATGTGACGATTAATGATAAAGAAGAGAATGCCCGCACATTCGCGCGTTCCTCTAACATGAATTTTCCGGTGTTGTTTGACCGGACGGGCGAGGTGGCAGAAACCTACCGCATTATGGGCCTGCCTACCAATGTGTTTGTTGATAAGGACGGCAAAATCATATACATTGCCAACGGTTTGTTGTCTCCGGAGACATTAGAAAAAAAGATCCAGGAGCTCATTGAATCATAATGCAGTGGATAGAGAAGGTAAGGAGAGAACGATGGTAGCAGCAGGAAAAAGAACACACAGATGGATATATGTCGGCATGCTGCTTCTCAGCATGCTTGCATGGTGCCTGATTCCGCTTTCCGGCGTGGTGTCCGCGGAACCGGAGTTTGCACCGGGGCAAAAAGCGTACAAGCTTGTGGAGTCTATGCCAAAAGACGGCAGCATTGTGTCGGCTACGCCAAAAGAGATTCGCCTGACATTTTCTGAGCCGATTAAAATCAAATACGCATCCATTTTTGATAATCGTAATCGGGAGTACAGTACAGGAAAGATCAAGGTGAACCCGCAGGATGCGCGGCAGATTATTTTAACGCCGGCCAAAGAGCTGCTTCCCGGAACATATGGTGTGGAGTGGCAGGTTGAGGCATCAAGTACGATAGATGAAGAAGATAAGGATCTTAAACGTGTGGGTCAGATTTATTTTGCAGTGCAGTCCCTGTCGCCTGCTCCGAAAAGTGCGGGGGCCGGCTTGATTGAGCAGTTGAGCCGTGAGACCTTGCCGAACTGGCTTGCGTTTTTTGGCATGGCTATATCGTTTGGCGGCACGTTCTTCGTTCAGTTTATTGCACGAAAGGAAGACATACATAAACGCTGGCAGTATTGGCAGATTCCGATTTACTTTCTAACGGCGACGGCTGTCATGGTCTTGTTTTTTGTGCGGAAAGCGGCGCTGCCGGAGGCTACGCTGAATGAACTGGCCGCACTTCCCATTGGTTGGATTCCGTTGGTACAATTTTTTGTATTTGCCTTGATTTTTGGCATCTCATTTACGCGCTGGACCCTGCCGTTTGTCGGCGCCATGCTTGCGCTCAATGCCTGGGTCGGACGCTCCTACTCGCCTGAATACGGAAGCTGGATCGCAGTGCTGATGGACCTCATTCATTTATTTGCACTCTCGATCTGGTTTGGCGGTCTGTTTGCGCTGGTGGTGCTCGCTCCGAAGGAAGGGCGATGGGAATGGTTCAAAGAAAAAGGGGCGGAGTTCTCGCGCTGGGCGCTGATCAGCATGATTCTGTTGATGCTGACGGGCATTGCGATGACAGTTGATTATGCCGACTCCTGGAATGATTTCATACGCAGCATATGGGGTCTCACGATTCTGGTTAAGGTGGCGCTCGTTGCGTGCATTGCACTGCTTGGTGTGCTGCAACTGCGTGCCATGCGGAAGGGAAGTGAGAAAAATACCCGTTGGTTGATTCGCCGGGCCAAATGGAGAGTAGGCCTTGGTATTGCCGTCCTGCTCATTTCTGCTGCGCTCGTTAATTTTGCACCCATTGCATCCGAGGTAGGCGGCATTCCAGCAAAAGTAACGAAGCAGGGAAGCACAGCGTACGCGACGATTTCTCCTTTTGTATCCGGATTTAATGAGGTAAACATTCGATTTGAGAATGCGCCAGCTATTAAAGAGGTCTATGTGCGCTTCTCCGAGCTGCCTGAATATAACGCGCTAAATCGGGCATTTGATCTGGGGAATGGACGCTATCTTATATCCGGTGATCAACTGCGTGTGCCTAGCGCAGCCTATATTAACGTAGAAGCGGTGACGCAAGACGGACGGATTATCGTGTATACATTCCCGCCGCGCGGCACGGCCTGGTGTGATATATAATCTTGCTATTCTCGTTTGCGTATAGAAAAGGGAAGAGTCAGGTAAAGCTGATTCTTCTTTTTTGTGTTTTATTTGCTAAAAATATAGACCGATGAAAATTTTCCCAGCTAATTTAGTCGTTTTGTTAATAATATTTAGAAATTTTAGAATATTACTTGACACTATGAAAATACACAAGCTATGATAAAACCATCATGCAGTATAATTTCAAACAAATACCATGCCAAAAGGAGGAAAATAAACTTGAAAAGATCATTTGCGGTGATCGTATCAATTGTTTTGCTTTTCAGCATGTTCTCAGGTCTCACTTTTGCTGCTGATTATTCGGAGAAGGCTGATTCAGTGTACCTGAACGGGACGATTTATACGGTGGATAGCACATTCTCTAAAGCAAGTGCCATGGCTATCAAAGAACAGAAGCTGCTCTATGTAGGAACTCAAGAAGAAGCTAAAAAATACATAGGTCCTGGTACAAAGGTGATTGATCTAGAAGGGAAAACAGTGATTCCGGGATTGAATGACGGGCATCTTCATTTTCCATCCATGGGCATTAATTTACTGCAGGTGGACGGATTTAATAAGCCCAAAGATGAAATTTTGAGTCTCGTAAAGCAAGAGGCGGCGAAAAGAAAGCCGGGTGAATGGATTCTTGGTCACGGTTGGAACCATGAATTATGGCCCGATAAGAAGTTTCCAACCAAGCAAGAGCTTGATGCGGCCGCACCAAACAATCCAGTAATGATGGAGCGGGTGGACGGACATTCCATCTGGGTGAACTCCAAAGCGCTGGAGATTGGCGGCATCAGCAAGAGCACACCTGATCCTCAGGGTGGGGAAATTCTAAAGGATGCTAAGGGTGAGCCAACCGGTATGCTGATTGACACCGCAGGTGAGCCGGTTATGGCAAAGGTTCCAGCATACGACTCACAACGTGTGCAGGAAGGATTGGTCAAAGCACAGGAGGAATTATTCCTCAACGGGATTACAAGCGCAACGGATGCGGGAACTCATCTAGATAATATTAACGATATGAAGGAACTCTATAAGAAAGATGTTCTTAAAGTCCGAATGAATGTTATGGTAGCCAATGGTGAAGGCGGATCGACAGGGAAAAGTCTGGAGCATTATTATAAGAACGGACCTGAAAAGGGTCTATTCGGTGACCGTCTAACGGTGGCTTCTCTTAAACTCGTAGGGGACGGATCGCTCGGTTCTCGCAGTGCGGCCCTCTTGAAAGATTACAGCGATCGCCCGGGTCATAAGGGGAATTATCGCTTCACAGACGAAGAGCTGTACCGACTGGTGAAGGAAGCACGCAAATACGGCTGGCAGGTGGCGACACACGCAATTGGCGACGGATCGATTCTTCAAGCCATCAATACGTATGAAAAAGTATTAAAAGAAGAACCGCTGGCCGATCATCGCTGGAGAATTGAGCATTTCCAGGTAGCTGATGCGAGTGAGATCAAGCGCATTGCGGAGCTGAATATTCTTCCTTCCATGCAGCCTACACATGCCACGTCTGATAAAAACATGGCGGAGGATCGTGTAGGTCCGGAGCGTATTAAATACGCGTACGCGTGGCGCAAGACGATGGATGCAGGATCGCACATTGTTGGTGGATCAGACGCACCGGTGGAGTTGGTCAATCCGTTCCACGGCATTTATGCGGCTGTGACCCGAATGGATCGCGAGGGAACTCCTAAGGGAGGCTGGTATCCGGAAGAGAAGATGACAAGAGAAGAAGCGATGCGCTCCTTTACGATCTGGGCGGCAGAAGGCAGCTTTGAAGAGAAGATTAAAGGCTCTCTGGAAAAAGGAAAGCTGGCTGACTTTATCGTTATCGACAAAGATATCATGAAGTGTCCGGAAGAGGAGATAAAAGATATCGCTGTTCTGACTACGGTCGTTGGCGGCGAGGTTGTATACGAGAAGAAAGAGAAAAAATAAGTTATATCGGCTTAGATATAGAAAACATAGTAATCCCTGGGGCAGACGGTACAGATCGTCATGGAAAGCTCCGGGGATTTTTTGCTGATTTGCATGAATGTTTGCACGTTTGGTGGTGTGTAGATACACCCTTATGCCCAAAATAACGAGAGTTAAATAAAGTCAAATGTTTTTCGATAAAATAAGTAGCTGAAAAGTAATTGTTAAAAGCTTGTCTTTTTATAGACAATAGTTTGTAACACTAGCAACACGTTTATTTCACAATTTACGTTTACTATAGTAGTAAGTAAATAGTACTACTTTAGGAGGCGTCATCTCAATGGAAGAGCTTATGTTAGCAAGAATTCAATTTGCTTCCACTACTCTTTTTCACTTTATTTTCGTTCCTTTATCTATCGGTCTGGCATTTATTATAGCGATTATGCAAACGATGTACCTGATAAAGAAACAAGAAGTGTACAAGCGAATGACAAAGTTTTGGGGAACCTTCTTCCTCATTAACTTTGCGGTAGGGGTCGTAACAGGAATCATTCAGGAGTTCCAGTTTGGCATGAACTGGTCGAGCTATTCTCGTTTTGTGGGCGATGTGTTCGGAGCCCCGCTGGCGATCGAAGCGCTGTTGGCCTTTTTTATGGAATCCACGTTTATTGGCTTATGGATTTTTGGTTGGGATAAAATCCCGAAAAAGCTGCATCTGGCGAGTATATGGCTTGTGTCCATCGGTACGATTATGTCCGCCTTCTGGATTTTGGCAGCGAACTCCTTCATGCAAAATCCTGTAGGCTTTGTAATTGAAAATGGACGCGCACAGATGAATGATATTGTCGCTGTATTAACAAATGCGAAGCTGTGGGTTGCTTTTCCGCACGTTATTTTCGCAAGCTTTGCGACCGCTGCCTTCTTTATTATGGGTGTGAGCGCATGGAACATGCTGCGAAAGCGGGATCTTGATTTTTATAAGCGTTCTATGAATGTGTCGCTGATTATCGGCCTGATCGCAGGTCTTAGCATTGCGTTTTCCGGCCACTCGCAGGCAACGTATCTGATGGGTGCTCAGCCGATGAAAATGGCAGCAGCGGAAGGACTGTGGGAAGACAGTGAAGACCCGGCTGCCTGGACAGTTGTGGCAAACATTGATGTGGAAAACAAAGAGAGTACAGGCAGACTTGAAATTCCATATCTATTAAGCTATCTGGCTTATGGCGAGTTTTCCGGCAAAGTGGAGGGCATGAACGCGCTGCAAGAGAAGATGGTGCAGCAGTATGGGGAAGGTAACTATATTCCTCCTGTGAAAACAACATTTTGGAGCTTCCGCATCATGGCGGGAACGGGCGGCGTTCTGGTTCTGTTAAGCCTGCTTGGTTTGCTCTTTACATGGCGCGATAAAATTACGACAAGCACCCGTTACTTAAAGTGGCTGGTTCCAGCTATCTTCCTGCCGTATATCGGTAACTCCTTCGGATGGATCATGTCAGAAATCGGACGTCAGCCATGGGTTGTAAACGGATTGATGCTGACAGCGGACGGGGTGTCACCCAACGTGTCGGCAGGACAGATTCTCTTCTCATTGATTGCCTTTTCACTCATCTATACAGCGCTGGCGGTTGTGATGGTGTACTTGTTCATCCGCGTCATTAAACAGGGGCCGCATGAAAAACCACAGGAGGATATCTCTGCTTCAGATCCTTTTAGTGTAGGAGGTATGAAAGATGCAGTTAAGTGAGCTATGGTTTGTTCTGGTAGGGGTCCTGTTCGTCGGCTTTGTGTTTCTGGAAGGGTTTGACTTCGGTGTCGGGATGAGCACGAAGTTTTTAGCGAAAGATGAAGGTGAGAAGCGCGTTCTTATCAATACCATCGGCCCGTTTTGGGATGCGAACGAAGTGTGGTTAATTACTGCGGGGGGAGCGATGTTTGCCGCGTTTCCACACTGGTACGCAACATTGTTTAGCGGCTACTACCTGCCTTTCGTTGTGCTGCTGCTGGCCTTGATTGCGCGGGGTGTTGCGTTTGAATTTAGGGGAAAGGTCGATTCACCGCGATGGAAAAAAATGTGGGATCTGTCCATTTTGCTGGGCAGCTTGCTGCCACCGTTTTTGCTGGGCGTACTATTCTCCAGTTTGATTAAAGGGCTGCCCATTGATAAGGACATGAATATGTACGCGGGCTTCTTCGATATCGTGAACCTGTACACCGTGGTGGGCGGGCTTGCGTTCGTGGCCCTGTCCTACCTGCACGGATTGATGTTCATTTCCTTAAAAACGACAGGGGAGCTTCGTGCGCGCGCCCGACAGGCTGCTAAAAAGCTGTATGCCGTCGTTGGAGCGGTCATTCTTCTATTCACTGCATTAACCGCTGTTTATACGGACGCGTTTACTCATCGTGGTATAATTGTGATACCAATGTATGCCACAGCGATTGTGCTGTATCTGGCTCTCTTCCCGCTGCTGCGCAATAAAAAAGAGGGACTAAGCTTTGCGGCAACCGGTTTGATTATTGGAATCGTGACCGCCTCTTTCTTCGTTGAGCTTTTCCCGAATGTGATGATCAGCTCACTGGATGCTGCGTATAATATGACCGTTTATACAGCTGCCTCCGGCGATTACTCCTTAAAGCTTATGACCATTGTTGCGGCGGTGATGGTGCCGATCGTGCTTGTGTATACGATTTGGAGCTACTATATCTTTAGAAAGCGCGTAACAACAAAGGAGCATTTAGAATACTAATGGATAAACATCTACTTCGCTATGAGGGCAGTAAAGTCCATATGGTTGTCGTCGGGATGCTTACGGCTGCTCAAGCGATTGCGATCATTTTTCAAGCGATGTTTTTGTCAGAAGCCATTGTAAATATGTATAAAAGGACTGCCTGGACAGCAGTCCTTCCCTCATTTTATGGGTTTATCGGAATGTTTCTTATCCGGCATGGTCTGCAATGGGGCAAAGAAAGAGCAGCCCTGCGTTTTGCCAATCGAACAGCTCTATACATGCAGAGAAAGCTTGTTGAAAAGCTATTTGCATTGGGACCGAGAAAAATAGGCAAACAGGGATCAGGTAATATGATCACCCTTGCTCTGGAGGGAATATCTGATTTCCGTACGTATGTGGAGCTGTTTATTCCCCGCTTCGTTGCCAACCTTTGTATTCCGATCATTCTTTTACTCTACATCGTGACGGTAGACGTAACGTCAGCAGTCATCCTGGCGGTTGTAATGCCGGTAATGATCGTGTTTCTCGTGCTGCTGGGACTGACAGCTCAAAAGCAGATCGATGCCCAGTGGGATACCTATCAATTGCTTTCTCGTCATTTTGTAGATTCACTGCGGGGGCTTGTTACATTGAAGTACCTGGGGAAAAGCAGGGAACACAAGTCGGCAATTGAAACAGTGAGCAACAAATATCGGGTGGCGACGAACCGTACCTTACGCGTCGCTTTCTTATCCACATTTTCGTTGGATTTCTTTTCAAGTCTATCTGTCGCCGTTGTAGCGGTTGAGCTTGGACTTAGATTAATTAGCGGCAGCATGGGATTTGAAGCGGCCCTAACGATTCTGATTCTGGCTCCGGAATACTTTCTGCCAGTGCGTGAGCTTGGAAATGATTATCATGCGACGATGAACGGGAAGGAAGCGGGCCAAAAAATCCATGCGCTGCTGGAGGAAGCAGGTCAGGAAGCGGGGAGCAGCGTAACCCTGCCGTCCTGGAGTAGCGACAGCTCGTTATCTGTGCGGGGCTTGACGAAAAAATCGGAGGAAGGCAGGCTGCTCATAAACGAGGTTCATTTTGCTGTGGACGGCTATAAGAAGATCGGTATTGTTGGGACAACCGGTGCAGGTAAATCCACGCTTATTGACATCATATCAGGCTTTTCCATTCCGACAGATGGAGAAATAAAAGTAAATGGCACAGCGCTTCCTCACTTTGCTGAGGGGGATTGGCAGGAGCAGATCACTTACATTCCGCAGCACCCGTATATTTTTTCCGGAACCGTCGCAGATAATATTCGGTTTTATGAACCGGATGCTTCGGATGAAAGAGTACAGGAAGCAGCGGAGCTGGCCGGGGTAACGGAGCTGATTGATCGTTTGCCTGGTCGCTATAACGAAAAAATTGGACAGGGTGGACGCAGCCTGAGCGGAGGAGAGGAACAGCGCATCGCCCTGGCAAGAAGCCTGCTGCAGAAGAGACCGATCATGCTTTTTGACGAACCGACCGCCCACCTCGACATTGAAACCGAGCATCAAATTAAAAAGATTATGCTGCCGTTATTGGAAAACAAGCTTGTATTCTTTGCTACGCATCGCTTGCATTGGATGAAGGAGATGGATTTGATTTTCGTGATCGAGCACGGCAGATTGGTTGAAGAAGGAACACACGAGGAGTTATACGAGAAAAAGGGCGCGTACTACAGGATGATTCAGGCCCAGCGAGGAGGCGGTTGCACATGAACTTGATTCGAACGTATATGCTTCCCTACGTCAAGCGGTATAAGTGGCTTCTGCTCGCTGCGATCGGTCTGGGCATTCTCACTGTACTTACAGGGTCGATGTTAACCTTTACATCGGGGTACCTCATTACAAGAGCGTCCGAAATGCCTCTAACGATTCTGCTTCTGTATATTCCGATCGTTGCGGTGCGCACGTTTGGCATATCGCGGGCGGTCACCCGTTACATCGAGCGGCTCACAGGACATAATGCCGTATTAAGGATTGTCGCCGATATGCGTGTGAAGCTGTACGAGCTGCTGGAGCCGCAGGCGCTGTTTATTCGCTCCCGCTTTCAAACCGGTGATTTGCTGGGTACGCTGGCCGATGATATTGAGCATTTGCAGGATGCGTATATCCGCACGATTTTTCCGACGGTGGTTGCCCTGTTTCTCTTTGTTTACTCCGTCACCGTGCTCGCGCTATTTGATTGGCTGTTCGCTGTGTGGATTGGGCTTTGTCTTTGCATTATCATTTTTGTCTATCCGCTTGTCTCGCTGTATGTGCTGAAAAAGCACCAGATAGCCTGGAAAGCGAAGCGAAGCGTGTTATACCAGACACTGACGGACGCCATCTTCGGACTTTCTGACTGGATGATTAGTGGAAGAAAAAACCGCTTTATTGAGCAGTTTATGTCGGGTAGCAAAGACAGCCAGCAGACGGAACAGCACATCGCGTCCTGGCATCAATCCCGAACCCTACAGCTCCATCTGTTCTCCGGTGCGATTTTGCTCATGGTTGGCGTGTGGGCAGGCATGGCGGCGCAAAACGGGGACATCATGCCGACCTACATCGCAGCGTTTACGCTGGTGACGCTGCCCATTTTAGAGGGAATGCTGCCGATATCGCAGGCGATTGAAAAAATACCGTCCTATATGGAATCCCTGCAGCGGATCGAGCAGATTCGTCAATTTGCCCCGGAAGACAGTATGGAGCCGCAGACGATTCCACCGCTGCAGCGACCGGACATTGCCATCAAGGACATTTCCTTCCGCTATGAAAATCAGGAGGAGGAGGCGCTTTCCCGCATATCGCTATCGATCCCGCACGGGAAAAAAATCGCCATCCTCGGCAAAAGCGGGGCCGGAAAATCGACCCTTATGCAGCTGCTTCAGGGACTCATGTCTCCGACTTCCGGAGAGATTACGATCGGAGGGTATCACCCGTGTCACTTTGGCGAAAGGATCTATGATGTCATCAGCGTTCTAAATCAGAAGCCGTATCTCTTTGCGACGACCGTGGAAAATAACATTCGACTGGGCAAAAAAGATGCAGACATGGATGAGATCCAGCGTGTCATCGCCAAAGTAAAGCTGGATGAATACATTCAGTCTTTGCCGAATGGGATGGATACACAGATGGAGGAAACGGGGCAGAGATTTTCCGGCGGGGAGAGACAGCGGGTTGCGTTAGCGCGAATTCTGCTGAAGGATTCCCCGATTGTGATACTGGACGAACCGACGGTTGGACTGGACCCGCAGACGGAAACCCATTTGCTTGATACCGTGTTTTCAGCTTTGGACGGGAAAACGGTTCTGTTTATTACGCATCATTTAATTGGTATGGAAAAAATGGATCATATCATTTTCCTTGATCAGGGAAACATAGCGATGAGCGGCACACATGAGGAGTTGCTGGCAAACAATGCCCGCTACCGCAACTTATATGCATTGGATCGTGGAGAATAAGCAAGCAGCATGCATCCCTGGGGCTGACAGTAGATAGCGTCACTGTAAGCCCTAGGGGTTTTTGTATGTCTGTTTATTTTTTGCTGCCTTTGGCGTATCGGTAGAAGGTTCCGGATGTGGTGCTGACAAGTTCACCGTGCTCATTCTCAATCGTGCACTCCGTAAAAACAACATTATAGCCGTCTTTGACATAAGAGGCTGTGGCGATTAATTTTCCACTTGTCACCGCTTTTATGTAGGACGTCTTTAATTCAATCGACACGTAAGGATCTTCTTTAAAACGAAAATTTAAGTGACCGATCGCCGTATCGGCTAAGTAGGTAAGCATGCCCCCGTGTACTGTGCCGAGCGGATTGAACATCGCCTCTACCACAGGACATTCGATCCGGCAGCGCCTGTTATCATCATCATAAGAGAAGGCGAATTGAAACAGTTGAAATAAAAAGACTTTCTCGGGTACCTGCTCGGCCTCAACCCACGATGATTTCATATGTTGTAAAAATGTTTGATCATTCATATGGTATCCCTCTTTCTCTTTTTCTTTCTAGTATAGCAAATAGCCAGAATACATGTTCTGATAAAGCGGCAGGATCATGCACTGCGTTAACGCGTTTTTACAGACCTGCATATTCTTGCAGGGTCTCCTTTTTCCCTATTACAATAGTGAGAAAATACATACATTTTCTTACCGGAAAGGAGAGAGCGCATGAAATTCGTTGCCAAGTTTTGTCCGAATAACTGTCAAAAAGAGATAGCCGATGTAAAGGAGCATCTCGCGGGACTGCCGGACATCGAGGTTGTCGATGATTTTTGTGTCCTGTACTGCGGCCAGTGTCTTGTGCAGCCGTTTACGCTTATGAATGGCAAGAGCATTGCCGCCGACAGTGGGGAGGAACTGCTGTCTAAGATTACCTCGTATATCTCAGCGGCAGAAACGGCATAAAAAAGAGCAGCGAACCGGCTGCTCTTTGTCGTGAAACGGCTGTAAAGTGTTAGACACAGGTAGTATTTGCGTGTGTATTGTATACGGCTGCATAGGTCTTCCAGCCGCCATCTACGTTAACGGCATGAAAGCCATGCTCTGTCAGAATGCGTGCGGCAAGATAGCCGCGCAGCCCGACCTGACAGGAGACATAAATGGTCTGGTCTCTGGGCAGTTCGTCGAGCCGGTCGCGTAGTTCGTCAAGTGGAATCGAGATTGATCCGGCAATATACCCGACTCCCCGTTCCTCTTCATTCCGCACGTCGATCAGCAGGCCGCCGTTCCGGATGATCTCGTCAATCTCATGCCACTGTACGATCTCTACCGCACCATCAAGAACGTTTGATGCTACATAGCCCAGCATATTGACCGGGTCTTTGGCGGACGAGTAGGGAGGAGCATAGGCCAGCTCTAGATCAGGAAGGTCGTATACGGTCAATCCGCCCTTAATGGCGGTGGCCACGACATCAATCCGTTTGTCCACCCCGTCAATGCCAACGCCTTGAATGCCGAGAATCTTGCCTGTGTCAGGGGCAAACAGAAGCTTTAAGGCAATGGGGCAGGCACCCGGATAATATCCGGCGTGCGAGCCGGGATGAATATGAATCGCCTGGTACGGAATGTTATAGCGCTGCAGTACCTTTTCATTGCTTCCCGTCGTAGCCACCGTATAATCAAATACTTTGACAATCGAGGTGCCGAGCGTACCCGGATAGGCTTCTTTTTTGCCGTATATGTTATTAGCCACCATGCGGCCCTGTCGGTTTGCCGGCCAGGCAAGCGGAATCATTGTCGGCCGTTGGTGAATATAATCGGTGACTTCGATCGCATCGCCAATCGCATAAATGGAAGGGTCGGATGTTTGCAGACATTCGTTTACTCCAATGCCGCCACGCTCTCCCAGCGCAAGCCCTGCCTCTTTTGCAAGCGTGCTTTCCGGCTTGACACCGATGGACAGAACGATCATGTCCGTCTCGATTTCCCGGCCGCTCGCAAGCATGATTTTTTTGCCGTGATTCGTAAACGAATGAACCCCGTCACCCAACAGCAGCTGTACGCCTTGATCCTGCAGATGGCGGTGCAAAATAGAAGCCATTTCATAGTCGAGCGGAGCCATCACTTGGTTCGCCATCTCAATCAGCGTCACGTCGATTCCGCGCTGGTGCAGGTTCTCGGCCATCTCGATGCCGATGAACCCACCGCCGATGACAGCGGCTTTCTTCGGTTTCTGTTCATCTACATACGCTTTAATGCGGTCCGTGTCCGGAATGTTGCGCAGCGTGAAAAGGTGCGCGGCCTCCTCGATGCCCGGAATAGAGGGCCGGATCGGCATGGCGCCGGGGGAGAGGATCAGTGTATCGTAAGTTTCTTCGTACAATTCTCCTGTCCGCAGATTCTTGATTTGCACATATTTTTGTTCGCGGTTTATGCTTACCGCTTCGCTTAGGTTGCGAATATCGAGATTGAACCGCTTCGACATGCCCTCTACCGTCTGGACGAGAAGCGCCTCCCGGTTTTGGATCGTCTCACCGATATAATAGGGAAGGCCGCAGTTAGCAAAAGAAATGTACTCGCCCTTTTCTACCAGTACGATATGAGAAGATTCATCCAATCTCCTAAGCCGCGCCGCCGCGGTTGCCCCTCCAGCAACGCCTCCGACAATCACAATTTTTTTGCTCATTTCTTTTTCCTCCTCAGGAAGTACATGTATGTTTTATACCCCTAGTGGTATCTTATAACTACATAGTACAGCGGTCCGGGAGGCGTTGCAAGATGGATTTGTTACGGTTTCGTTACCAGTTCAAGCTTTTGTA
The DNA here is from genome assembly GCF_041379945.2 of Aneurinibacillus sp. REN35. Classification (NCBI taxonomy): domain Bacteria; kingdom Bacillati; phylum Bacillota; class Bacilli; order Caryophanales; family Paenibacillaceae; genus Aneurinibacillus; species Aneurinibacillus baijiui. The sequence goes on from NZ_JBFTXJ020000017.1 coordinate 74,043, forward strand.
AAAGAAAAGTCACAATGTCTTCCGGCAGCTGCTCGTCAATGCGAACGGTAAGGTGATGCGCCGCATAGGCAGACTGTCTGGCTTCAAATAAGTCGCAGACCTCTTCAAGCGTACGATTCTGCAGGATCGGCCGGTCATCAAGCAAGGCGGCATACCGCTTCAGCCAGGCATCCCACGAAATATCCAGAAACACGACAATCCCATGCGCCAGGCAGACGCTTTTAATCTCCTCCTGCAAATAAGCGCCGCCACCTAAAGAGATGACCTTGCTGTGCTGCTGTGTGCAGAGCTGCGTAATCAGCTTTTTTTCTGCCTGACGGAAATAGGCTTCCCCCTTTTCCTTGAACAACTGGGAGATGGGCATACCTTCGATCGCTTCGATTTCCTGATCGCTGTCGATGAATGGCCTGTCCAGTTTCTCTGCCAGCAAGCGTCCGACTGTCGTCTTGCCTGCACCCATAAAGCCAATCAATAGTATGTTTTTGTCATTGTCTGCTATGTGTCTCTTGTCATTCATCATGTATGTAGCTCCTATCCTTCTTCTTTTTCTTCATTATATAGAAAACGAAGGAGCCGTAAAGGGCTCAGACATAGGAAAACAGCCCGTACCGGAGAGGGTACGGGCTGCCGTAGCGCTGATCTGTTATTTATAGGTGCCGTTTGACGCCAACGACACGATAATTGGATAGATACCAATCAATATTGTTAATCTTAACTTGGCCTTGTCCGCTTGCCGCATGAGCCATCTTGTTGTTCCCCATATAGATACCGATGTGGGAGATCTTACCGCTACCTGTATCGAAGAAGACTAGATCGCCCGGCTGCATCGCGTTCACGGATACCGTGGTACCTTTAGCGAATTGCTGTCCGGTCGTGCGCGGTAGACTGATGTCTAATGACTTGAATACATACTGCGTGAATCCGCTGCAATCAAAGCCGGAGGTTGTCGTTCCGCCCCAGCGGTAGGGTGTGCCGAGCAGCGGCTCGACTTTACGCATCAACAGTTCGTCAAGGCGGGTGTCGGTCCGGGAAGCGACCTTACGTGGCGGCTCCGGTTTTGGCGCGGGACCGAAAAGCGCTGTCTGCAATACAACCGCAGCTTCTGCGCGTGTCAAATTCTTTTGCGGTCGGAAATAGCCGGCATCGCCGCCAAATATTTTCTTCTGTGTCACTGCAAGTACGCTTTCTTTTGCCCAGCCGCTCACTTCAGATGCATCCTTGAAGGGAAGCGGTTTATCGGAATGAGAATAATTAAACGTGTGGGCAATAATCGCAGCCGCTTCTTCGCGCGTAATCGCCCGGTTTGGAGCGAAGCGGGTGTCCGACACACCTTTAATGATTCCCATTTGGTATGCTTGCTTCACTGAATCGTAGTACCATGCCGTTTTCGCTACATCGGTAAACGGAAATGTCTGTACGCTTGCTTTCCGATCGAGCGCCCGCGCCAGAATGGAAGCAAATTCAGCACGTGTAATTTTACTGTTCGGTGAGAAGGTTGTGGCGCTTGTACCGGCAATAATCTGTTTTTCATAAAGACTGTAAATGCTTGGTGCAGCCCACCAAGCGCTGCCTAGATCTGAAAATTTTCCGCTTGCCGCCGCTTTCTCAGCATGGAAAGGCAGAAGGCCTCCGGCTAATGATACGGAAAGCAACCCTGTCATGACCAACTTTGAAATTCCTTTTTTCTTTTCTCTCATATCCCCGTTCCTTTATCTTTTTCTTAGCTGTCTTCTTCATAGATGCCGTAATTTCTCTTGTATAGGTTTCCCCAACGTTATGTAAGTGCGGCAGAAGATGCCTCTCACATTATAAAATGGAATTGTTATCAAACTATGACCGAGATGTGAATGTTTTAGACATATTTCCTTACATTTGAAAGTGGATTTCTATGCCTGATTGGGAAGGTTCGTCTTTTTGGGTAAACCAAAGTTACAACCAACCGCAATTCAACCATAGGTTATACGAAAGACACGATGCTGAGCTGATAAGGTTAGCACGTAATTATTAACATTATCATATAGTACCGGCAACGAAAGAATTGATGTTTCAAACCTTAGGGATTTTTTGACCCCAGATAGTAGTGAATTCATTGTGGGGTGTAGTGATGAAGGTGTTATTATAGACCAATTGACTACCAGATCGGGAGCCTATGGAGCTGCTGCTTGTCAAAGGTGATCGATTTAGAGGTGTTAAAATGCTGGTGGAAAAAGTATTAAACATAAAACCTGAAGTGAATCGTAATAAAGAAACCTTGATTAGCTATATGAACGATAACCCGAACAACGGATTTTTTTAAAAGTGTACATCATTCGGGTTACAGTTCACCATGCGGGTAAAAGGAGATTTTATTTTTACCTCTTTTACTATCTATATTTCATTAATTTCCTGCACTGTGTTTGTCGATCAATCGCTCCAGAAAATCTGCAAATGTCGGGGTATACACGAAGATCAGTCCGTTCACCAGATCAGAACACATGACGCGGAACTCACCCTGTTCATCTTTGGATGGCGTATCAAAAAAATACAATTCATTGCTATCTGGGACGAATAGGTCCAGCCTGGCTGGATACTGTATCTCAGTTTCTCAAGAGAGTTATGATTCATAAAACTGATTGGTTACAACTCTGTCACTTCTGCTGTTCGGTTGAGATATTACCAAAAATTCTACATCCTCGTTAGACTTATTAATCATCTGATGTGGGAGGAGAGGTGGTATTTCTATTCCTTCTTGAGCAGATAAAGTGATATATTCGCCATCGACTTCTAGTGTTGCACTACCAGATAAAACAAAGAAAAATTGGCGCGTATGATTATGATAATGTCTTACTTCTGAAGTATTAACGGGCATACGTTCATGAATAACACTCAACTCTTTATTTTTTACTAAATACCAGCCATCACAATTATCACCCCATGTATAATGTTCTCCGTTGTTTTTGCTTATCTTCAATGTGATCACCACCTTTTTAAATCAAAATCTGTATCATTTCAACATGCTTACCTTTTCAATCGCTTGTTGTTCGGTCGGCAAGAAAAAGATATCGTTTCCGTTGTTGCATTCATAGATAAAATCTTTCAGGCTTTGGTTTTCATACACAGAAAAGTCTCCAATGATTGCAATCTTCACGCGATAATTGATGAACTTCTGAAGAATTTCACCTGCAAGGCGTGTTTTCAAATCGAAAAAGCTTTCGCTTAGCAGAGATTTGTTTATGACGATACGATTACAGTCTGCTTCATACTGTACAGTTGCTATAAAATCCAATGCTGACTGAACATCCTTAATGAGTATCTCGCTGCTGCTTACAACGGCGATATTGTTCCCATGTACTTCTACTTTTCTTATCTTCATAATCACCCTCCTGGTTATGTAATGCACATTATTATCAGCAAAGCTCCGTGCATCATTCTTACAATAGACCAAGAACGCCTTTTTTAGCCGTTAGCCTACACAGCTTGCTTTATAAATTATCAAGACCAAAATCGTAAAAAGTTTAAAATATGGAATGACACATAGTAGCCATGTATAATATGTGTCATTCTTTTACCTTCTGTTCCACAATCGAGCCCGATTACAAAAGGACAATATTTAGCGGAAAAACGGGACTTCTTTGGCTCCTGTCATACGTGCGTAAATAAAAAGTTCGCCCTTATGGTGAATCTCGTGATCATACATTGCAATAAGATATCTTTTCTTTGCTCCTTGAAGTTTCGGGTGCGATGACTTATTTTCGGCTTCTAAATCTGCATCCGTCAATGATTCGTATGTAGCCTTTGTTTTTTTCGTGAAGTCCTTTACAGCTTTGCGGACGTCTTCCATTGTTTTGCATTCAGGAATATCTGGTGAAGCAAACTCTTCTGTCTTGACCATTGAAACGAACACATCATTCCACCCAGCAATATGCAACGCCAGTTCGCCAAGTGTCAAAGCCCCTTCCCATGGCCTGAAGTCAATGTGTTCATCACCGATGGATTCCAGTAACTCCTCCAACACATTTCGATGTGTTAACCATTCATTCATCATTTGTTTTGATTGCCCCATATTCATTTCTCCCTTATCGAGTCTTCCATCTTACCCTAAAAAACCATTTATTTCATAATTCGTTAAAGAACAATTTAATTCCTTTTTTAACCTTATGGAAGCATGAGGACGTATCATATGCTTCTGTTTATTAAGTGAATCCCTCACATCGTATGGAATTTTGGAGTTAGTATAGTTTCCTGGACAAAATCAGATTCCGAAAAGATTCTACAACGGTAAGCAAAGTGGTTATTGATAGTTGCTTGTTATCCACTAATGCCACTTATACTAAATACGATTAAAAAAATTTAGTTGCTAAGTCGTTAGTATTGAAGTGATAAATATGATAAATGAAGATGTAAGGAGTTTTCTTTCCTCGGTTAATCATTATTGCACTTTGATTGACTCATTAAATTGTCTTGATGAAAAAAGTTTGGAAAAACTTCTTGCTGCTCTTTTAGATTTGTACTTACATGCACTAAAACTTCCTAAAGTTGAACCTAATAATACAGAAGCCCCACAAGTAGAAATTCCTTTACCGAAGGTTGATTTCGATAAATATGAATGTTACTGGGAAGTAGTTGACCTCTATAAATTAGAAGAACCAGGGTGCGGAAGCTTATCAGACGATATGTTAGATATTTATAAAGACCTTAAAGAAGGTATCATATTATTCGAGCAAGATACTCCTAACGAAGCAATTTAGCATTGGAAGTTTCATTTTAAAGTTCACTGGGATTCGCACGTAGTAAATGTTTTGCGTGCTTTGCTTCAGTTTTGAAAGGTCTGTTATTTATACTTTCTCGAATAAATAAACTCTGTGATCGGAAGTGTAACAAACGTAAGACATACCACGATAAGCAAAGGATAATTTTTAATATCATTCAAATTAGATACGCCTTCAGAAATGAATAGAATTAAAGCTGCTACAATCATTAACACAAAATACCCAATCTTTGCACTTTGGGTTTCGATATGTCTATCTAATTCGTCTTTCTCTCCACCACCTTCATGGTTGCCCCAGTTTAGCCAATTAAAAAAGTAGGATAGGGCAAGAAAGCTAAAAAATATAGAACCTCCATCTATCGTTCCAAATCGGGCCCATCTGTATAAAGTAAAGCCTGCAAGTGTACAAAAAATAGTAAAAGCTAAAACAGCGATTATTTTTTTGGATTTATCCATTCTTTTTTCCTCCATTCTCCAACGGTATAAATAAGTCCTCCATCGTTGTACCTAATTGCTTTGCGATGTCAAATGCTAACTGTAAACTTGGATCATATTTGTTGTTCTCAATTGCATTAATTGTTTGCCTACTTACATTACATAACTCTGCTAATTTTCCTTGTGAAACACTCCTTTTTTCCCTGTATTCTTTAATTTTATTTTCCATTCTATTTCACCACCGTGTCTGCAAGGTGTAAAAAACTTTTTACAACTCAATGATAAAATAAGACAAAGGATATGTCAAATATGTTTTACATATCCTTTGTCTTATTTACTTTAAGGAGTAGCGTCAGGAATATGCGGATTGATAACGTTAAGCCTATTTTAAAGATGATTCCCCCGTTAAGAAAACTTCAATTCTACCCCTACATGTTCGATATAACGCTGCATAAGAAGGGGGTTCATTGTTTTTTCCCTTTGGTAAGCAGCCAAACGCTCTGCACCGCGCTTATTACCAGGGCGTCGGCAGGTAACCATCCATTCAAGAGGATATTAGTAGCCGGCCAATACCAATAGTTTCTTTCAGGGGTGTTGATTATCCAGTTTCAGACAAACCCCTCCCGTACAACTGTTTGTA